>JAICHT010000051.1 GCA_025924755.1 Chitinophagaceae bacterium
GCAGATGGTACCAAAGGTTTTGGCAACTATACCGGCACTGGTATCGCTATTAAAAACGGGTACCTCTATGCATCATCCAATACTACTGTTTACCGGTATAAATTGGATAGCAAACAAGAAGTGTTGGATGCGGCAAAACCACAAACTATAATATCAGGACTGGTGGATAAAGGGGAACATAATTCCAAATCCATTACATTGGATAATGCCGGGAATATTTATGTAAATATTGGTGCGCCATCCAACGCCTGCCAATTAGAAGACCGCACCAAAGGATCGCCCGGTCAGGATCCTTGCCCTATATTGGAATATGGAGGGGGCATCTGGCAATTTAAGGCAGATAAAACAGGCCAGTCTTATAAAACAGGTGTACACTATGCCAGCGGCATACGTAATACCGTGGGCTTAGATTGGAATTCAACCCTGAATAAACTTTTTGTAATGCAGCATGGCCGAGATCAACTGCATGATTTATTTCCTGAGCTGTATTCCGATACTGCAAGTGCCGAGTTGCCTGCTGAAGAATTTTTGGAAGTAAATAAGGGTGATAATTTCGGATGGCCTTATTGCTACTATGATGAATTTCAAAACAAAAAATTATTGAATCCTGAATTTGGTGGCGATGCAAAAAAGCAAGGCCGTTGTGCCGATGTAAAGACTCCTATTATGGCTTTTCCTGGCCACTGGGCGCCAGACGGATTATTGTTTTATACCGGCAATAAATTTCCGGAGCGGTATAAAAATGGTGCCTTCATTGCTTTTCATGGTTCATGGAACCGTGCGCCAATGAAGCAGGGGGGGTATTTTGTAGCTTTTGTGCCGTTTAAGGATGGTAAACCCAGCGGCCCCTGGGAGCCGTTTGCACAAGGTTTTGCACCCGGTAGCCCCAATGCAGTAGAAGGCCGCGTATTGCACAGGCCGTGCGGCTTGGCACAGGGTCCGGACGGCTCGTTATACATCTCTGATGATCAGGGCGGCACTATCTGGAAGGTTACATACAATGGTAAATAAATTTGAAATGAAAATGAAATTATTGCTAATGGCGCTTTGCTGCGGTATGTCATCCTTACTAATGGCACAAACAAATAAGCAGGCAGCACCCGATAAAAAAAACATACAAGAATCTATTGACAGAGGCGCAAAAGTGTTTACTGCGCATTGTTTGGTATGCCACCAGGCCGATGGCGGTGGTGTAATGAATATGAATCCGCCGTTGATTAAAACAAAATATGTATTGGGTGATAAAACAAAACTGATACAAATTGTATTAAAAGGCCTGTCAGGAGAAATTGAGATTAATGGCGATACTTATCATAATAATATGCCCTCGCAAAAGGCGTTAACCGATGCTGAAATTGCGGATGTGTTAACGTATGTACGCAATAGCTTTGGTAATAAAGCTTCTGCGGTTTCGGCCTCGCAGGTAAAAGCAGTACGGGCTAAAACAAAATAAATTTCATCTACTATATCCCACTACAGCTTATTGAGGTTAGACAATAGGCTGTAGTATTTTAAGCACTAATGAAAAAAGTATTATTTATTGACAGGGATGGAACGCTGATATCAGAATTTCCACCTACCTATAAGATTGATTCTTTCAACAAACTTATTTTTTATCCGCATGTATTTAAATACATGACAAAGATTGCCGAAGAACTGGACTTTGAATTGGTATTGGTAAGTAACCAGGATGGGTTAGGAACACCACTGTTTCCGGCTGAAGAATTTTGGCCCGTACACAATCTGGTAATGAGTTCCTTTGCTAATGAAGGTGTTACTTTTTCACGCGAATTAATTGATCCTAGCACGCCGGAAGAACATTCTCCCAACCGAAAGCCGCGTACCGGCATGTTTACTGATTATATTAATAATCCGGATTATGATATACCCAATTCTTTTGTAATAGGCGACCGTATTACCGATGTGCAACTGGCTAAAAACCTGGGCTGTAAAGCGCTTTGGTTAAGAGTAAATCCAAATTTGGGCAGCAGTGAAATAACAAGCCCTATGGAAGAATTAGAAAAAACAGCTGTTGTTCAAACAAAGGAGTGGAAAGATATTTATGAGTTTTTGAAATTAGGCCAGCGGCAAATTTCGCATACTCGCAATACCAATGAAACGAAGATAAAAGTTGGATTAAATTTAGACGGAAAAGGCTACGCTACGATCCATACAGGTTTGGGTTTTTTTGACCATATGCTGGAGCAAATAGCCAGGCATGGAATGATTGATATGACCATCGAAACAAAAGGCGATCTGCATAGTGACGAGCATCATACTATAGAAGACACCGGCATTGCCCTAGGAGAAGCTTTTGCAAAAGCGTTAGGCAATAAAAAAGGAATGGAGCGCTATGGTTTTGCCCTTCCTATGGATGATGCAGAAGCCAAAGTGCTTATTGATTTTGGCGGCAGAAACTGGATCGTATGGAATGCTGATTTCAGCCGTGAGAAAGTAGGGGATATGCCTACCGAGATGTTCTTTCATTTTTTCAAATCGTTTTCAGATGCGGCCCGTTGCAATTTGAATATTGAATGCAGGGGAGAGAATGAACATCATAAAATAGAAGCCATTTTTAAGGCTTTTGCCAAGGCAATTAAAATGGCTATAAAGCGGGATGCTTCCAGTAATCAGTTACCTTCTACCAAAGGAGTGTTGTAGGAATTAGGAATTATAAATGATGAATTATCAATGAGCAATCATCTTCAATTAATCATTCATTACTCATCATTACAAATTCATCATTGATTATAAATCCTTCCGTCTTTAATCACCAGCTTAATTTTTTTAATATTTTTCATATCAACAGAAGGGTCTCCTTCTACCGCGATCACATCGGCAAGCAGTCCTTTTTTTAAACGCCCTATTTTATCGCCATATCCAAATACCTCGGCATTGACTGAAGTGGCTGATCGCAACACCTCTAAAGGTTTCATTCCGTAATCAGCCATCAGCTCCATTTCCCGCCAGTTTTCGCCATGCGTAAACACGCCTACGTCGCCGCCCATCAATATCGTAACGCCGCTTTGCAGCGCTAAAGCAAAACTTTTTTTCTTAGCGGTGATACCAGCGGGCTCCGGATCCACTGCTTTCTTCCAGCCGCTGTATTGATAGATCGCGTCACCGGCAGCTACGGTGGGGCAAAGTGCTATGCCTTTTTCTTTCATTAATTTAAATACTTCAGCCGTACCATTATCACCATGTTCTATAGTAGTAACACCGGCCATAATAGCCCGCCGCATGCCTTCGGGAGTAGTAGCATGTACGGCTACTATACGGCCACTGCTTTTAGCAATAGTTACTGCTAAGGTCATTTCTTCGGTAGTAAAAGTCGGCATTGCTTCACCGTTTTTTCCCCAGCGGTAATCGGCATATAATTTAATTACATCAGCACCTTTACTAATTTGTGTCCGTACTTCGTTCGACATTTCTTCCAGGCCGGTAACTTCCGCAGCACCTTGCGGATAGGTCACATCCGGGTTGTCCGATTTAGGCCCATACGTTCCTTTTGCTACTATAGCACGGGTGGCTACCATCATTCTTGGGCCAAGCACCACGCCTTTTTCAATGGCTTTTTTTAAACCCACATCATCATAGAGTGCTCCTTCGGTTCCTAAATCCCTCACGGTGGTAAAGCCTGCCAGCAGCGTGGCTTTGGCATGATTTACAGCACGGGCAGTTCGTTCGGCGCGGCTTTCTTTTAATACCTGATCGTTCCAGCTTGTTTCGTTGTAAGGATGCAGAAATAAATGCGAGTGCCCTTCAATTAAGCCAGGCAAAATAGTGCCGCCCGGTATTGTAATAATTTGCGTATTGGCCGGATAGGTATTGATAACACCTACTTCTTCAATTTTATTATTAGTGATCAATATACTCCAACCCGTATGCATTGTCTCGCCATCAAACAACCGGTCGGCTTTTACCAATATGGAATTTGAGGTTTGTGCAAATGAAAAATAAGAAGCCAGCAACACTAAAAAACAAAGGCAATATTTCATTAGCGAAAGATAAGATTTATGTACTTAGCTGTAGTACTGCTATATTACTTTTGTTGTGTCACTCACTGGTGCTTCAGTAAGTAGCGGAGCAGTATAGTTATCTTATATACTCATATAGTAATGATATTACAAGTCGCCGTTTATAAAAAACCCATCAGCACCACTTAATTTATTTTTATCTTTCTCCAATAATTTAATAGTATGCTCCGACAAATATTGATAGTGGCTTTATTCACCATTAGTTTATACACCAGCCAGGCTCAAAGTTTATATGTGCCCCGCAATATAGAACAGGCGTATAAAAAAGGAACCCGTTCGCCTGACGGCCGCCCCGGCAAAAATTATTGGCAGAATCATGGCCGTTATGATATTACCGTAACTGCAATGCCACCCAACCGCACCGTAAGTGGAAGCGAACAAATATCGTATATTAACAATAGTCCCGATACGTTAAGAAACCTTGTTATAAAACTAATTGTAAATATTCACAAACCGGAAGCGGCACGGCTACGGCCTGCTAATGCGGATTATCTTACATCTGGTGTTCATATAGATTCGCTTGTTGTAAATGGAAAAGCAATGCCATGGCGGGAAAATCCTTACCGGAATACCTGGAACGCTATTAGATTAAATCAACCCCTTGTTTCGCACGATTCGGTGCAACTTTTTATTAAATGGCATTACGACGCATCCTTGCAAAGTGGCCGCGAAGGAATGATTGATTCTACTACTTACTTTCTGGCGTACTGCTATCCGCGGATTTCCGTGTATGATGATTACAATGGATGGGATACCAATGAATTTAATGACGCCCTTGAATTTTATAACGACTTCAACGACTATACACTCAATGTTCGGGTTCCTAAAAATTATTTGGTATGGGCTACCGGAACGTTGCAAAATCCGGCTGACGTATTGCAACCGAAATACCTGCAACGGTTTACCGAATCTTTAATAGCCGATAGTATTATACACGTGGCTACCAAAGAAGACCTGGCGGCTAAGCAGGTTACTACACAAAATGCAATTAACACCTGGCAATGGAAAGCGGATGATATTACAGATGTAGCTTTTGGGTTGAGCGATCATTTTGTATGGGATGCCTCCAGCGTGCTGGTAGACGATGCTGCTAAACGACGGGCTTCTGTTCAGGCAGCATACAACGATACGGCTGCAGACTTTCATTATATGGTGGGCTTTGGCCGGCATGCGCTGGACTGGCTGTCGCACAACTGGCCGGGCATTCCATATCCTTTTGAAAAAACAACCGTGTTTCAGGGATATGCCGGTATGGAGTATCCGATGATGGCGAATGATGAAACCTACGACGATACTACCTTTTCCAAATTTGTGGCGGAACATGAAATAGCCCATACGTATATGCCTTTTTATATGGGTATCAATGAAGCGGAATATGGGTTTATGGATGAAGGATGGGCCACCACTTTTGAATTGCTGATTGGCCGCTCTGACATGGGTAAAGAAAAGGCGGAAAATTTTTATAAGCAGTTTCGTGTTAATCAATGGATACATGACCCGGCCGCCGGTGAAGATCTGCCGATTGTTACACCCGGCACCAGCTTAAATGGAGTAGGTCTTGGTAATAATGAATATGGAAAACCCTCACTGGGTTATTTAGCGGTAAAAGATATGCTGGGCGATGAATTGTTTAAGAAATGCCTGCACGAGTATATGGCGCAATGGCATGGCAAACATCCTATTCCGTGGGACTTCTTTAATATATTTAATACTGCTTCCGGTAAAAATTTAAACTGGTTCTGGAGCAACTGGTATTTCAGCAACGGCTATATTGATCTGGCTATAAAAAATGTATCGAAAAATAACAATGGCTATGCAGTAGTTATTCAAAATATTGGCGGCTTTGCAGCTCCGGTAGATGCTGTAGTTAACTATGCAGACGGCACAACCGATACCCTCCACCAAACCGCTGAAATCTGGCATAAGAATATAAAAGCAACTACTATAAATATTCGCACAAAAAAGAAAGTTTCAACGATCAGTTTACAAGGTGGTATATGGATGGATGCCGATGAATCGAACAACAAATGGATAGTTAAATAGATATCACAGTCGCTAAATATGTGCAAACCCTTTCAACAATCGGGCAGGTTAAATTGTAATAGGAGGATGGCTTTTTATATAATTAGATAGTATATTAGTAGTGCCAACAACAGCCTCCATTTAATTGAAGCTTGCGTAAGGTTTTGGACGTCATCATATAATTAAATGCTAACGATAAAATAACGATATGCGTACGGTAAAGGAAATGATAGAAAGTAAATACAAGCCTTCTAATTTTATAGAACCAACAGCTATGGTAATAGATGCGCTGCAAAAGTTAAGCTCTGTAAATTTAAGTTACCTGATAGTGATGGAAGGCAGTGAATTTAAAGGAATTTTTTGCGAACGAGATTATGCCCGGAAACTCATATTAAAAGGACGCTCCAGTAAAGAAACCATGGTGCAGGAAATTATGACCACCGACTTGCCCGAAGTGGCACTAACGAAAACGGTAGAGGATTGTATGTACCTGATGAATACCAAAGGCACTCGCTATGTGGAGGCAGTGAACGACAATAAATTTGCCGGAATTATTACTATACATGATGTGCTGCGGGAAGTGATTGCTAACAAAGCGGATGTGTTTAATTATTCCTTAACCAACGAGTTGCTGGATAATGCGGAAAGCGGTAATATCTTTTAATTGGTTCGTCTTCTATACAAGCTTATTTAATGTAGATATGTAGTGTTCCCATTACAGCTATTTTGAACGCTTCCTATTCATATGCTCAAAGCTTAACCTCTGCCGTGGCGCAATAATTGAATAGATACCTATGAGTTGATCCCGATAGGGCAAACAATTTTTGTAAACTAAAAATTTAAGTATGAAAACTCTGGTAAAACCTATTTCGTTCAAAATGGTTATCATGTTATTGGTTGGTACTTTTATACAAGCAGCAATATGGGCGCAGGATGGAGGAAGTTCTACAACTACAACCACTACCCACGTAAGTAATATTAGCGATCAGGGTAGCAACTGGTATGCATCACCCTGGGTATGGGTGGTAGGCGGTGCTGTTTTTATTATATTGCTCATAGCCCTTACAAGAGGCGGCAAGTCAGCTAACAGCAGCACAGACCGAGTAACCGTTACTAAAACGGTAAGCAGGGACAATGATACCGTTTAAGTTTTTGATCATAAATAATGTATGAAAAGCCGCAAAGTAAAATGCGGCTTTTTAGTGTGATATAGTAATAAGGTTTATTGTTCTGAAACACAGGAAGAATCAGCTTAATTGACATACTTTAATTCTATATCAGTTTTATACATTCAGCAAAAATGATGCATAAGTCCTGCTTGTAAAATTGATATTGTTTTAGATAAGGTTGACACAATAAGCTGGCAGGATAAAAGTTATAATGGAAGGAAGCTACTTTTAATAATTTAAATGTAAATCTGCAAATAGAGCCCATGGAAGAGCAACTTTTTTACCAGGCAATAAATGAAAAAGCGCAGCAATTTGGAATCAATCCCCTGCTATTGATTTCGGGCATCGAAGGCTTATATACGTTTAAAGATATACAGATTAATATGATCAATTATGAGGTCCTGGATAGTCTCATATTAACCATATTTGCATTACGGATAGGAGACCGGTTTCATGCGCTGGCAGAAGAAAATTTAAAAAGCTCACGCAACGAAGTAAGGCTGGCTGCTGCCAAAGAACTGACAGAAATAGGCAGTGGCGAAATTGATCGTTCTTCCAATACCTACCTGCAATCTTTTGCCCGGATGCTGGGGGGAAAAAGTCCCATCAGGGGCTATCATGAAAAAGCATTGGAAGTGGCAGCTCTTGAAATTAAGATGGCTCAGGAGCGGTATCAAATATCCAATATCAGCTTTATTATTATGGAGGTTTGTAAAAGCGAATTACAGGGCAGGTTTGATTTAGATTCTTTATTTGCTTCCTGATCTTTTCAATAGATTATTGTAACTTTATTACAGGTACTCTTTCAACAATTTCGGGCAAAAATATTACCAGATCATCTTATGATTTCTGCATATAAAATGGCGGTAGCAAACGAAAAAATAATAAAAGCAGCAACCCTTGCAGATGGCTGCAATGAGATGCCGAACGGGGATGCCGATGAGGAATTTAACCTTCAAAAAATAGCCGCAGAACTTTTGCTGGAAAGCAAAGCTGTAAAAGATTACGAATTGTTCAGCAAAATTGCTTTAGCCGGTTTCTGGATTTCACTATTACTGGTAATAGTAGATTTTATGAAAGTGTAATATTGGTTTACTTACCTATCATTTTCAAAGCTGCAAATAGTGTACACGTCGCCATCAGTTGATAGGTTGTATCTTTGCGCTTTCCCAAAATTTATATTGGAATGAGTGAAGAAAAGCACCTCAATTTTATAGAGGAAATCATTAAAGAAGACCTGGAAAGCGGAAAGTATTCGTCTATCGTTACGCGTTTTCCGCCGGAGCCAAATGGATACCTGCACATAGGGCATGCAAAAAGTATTTGTCTCAACTTTGGGTTGGCGCAAAAGTTTGGTGGTTACACCAATCTGCGTTTTGATGATACCAACCCGGTTACCGAAGATGTGGAGTACGTGGATAGTATTAAAGAGGATATAAAATGGTTGGGTTTTCAATGGCAAAATGAGCTGTATGCTTCTGATTATTTTAATATCTTATACAGCTTTGCTGTAGAATTAATAAAGAAAAATTTAGCGTATGTGGACGATCTGACACCGGATGAAATTGCAGCCTCAAAAGGAACACCTACCGAACCGGGAAAAGATAGTCCGAACCGCAACCGTAGTATAGAGGAAAACCTGCGTCTTTTTGAAGAAATGCGGGATGGAAAATATGGGGACGGAGCAAAAGTATTGCGGGCAAAAATTGATATGGCAAGCATGAATATGCATATGCGCGACCCGATTATGTACCGCATCAAAAAAGCGGCACACCATCGTACAGGCGATGCTTGGAATATTTACCCGATGTACGATTTTGCACATGGCCAAAGCGATTCTATTGAAAAGGTGACCCATTCCATTTGCACCTTAGAGTTTATTCCCCACAGAGAGTTATATGATTGGTTTATTGATAAACTGGAAATTTTTCCATCGCATCAATATGAGTTTGCCCGGCTGAACCTGACGTACACGGTAATGAGTAAGCGCAAATTATTGCAACTGGTTCAGGATAAATATGTAGAAAGTTGGGACGACCCCCGCATGCCTACGCTAAGCGCTATGCGGCGGCGTGGCTATACGCCGGAAGCCATTCGGGATTTTTGCGACAGGATAGGTGTGGCTAAACGTGAAAATTTGATTGATGTAGGCTTGCTGGAATTTTGTGTACGGGAGCATTTAAATAAAGTAGCGCTGCGACGCATGGTAGTTTTTGATCCGCTAAAAGTAGTGATTACGAATTACCCTGACTCGATGGAAGTAGAAATGCTTACCGGCGAAGACAACCCGGAAGATGCAGAAAGCGATAGTCGCGAGATTCCGTTTGGAAAAGAATTGTATATTGAACAGGAAGATTTTATGGAAAATCCGCCAAAAAAATATTTCCGTCTGTTTCCCGGTGGAATGGTGAGGTTAAAACATGCTTACATTATTAAATGCGAGGAAGTGATAAAGGATGAAAATGGGAATATAAAAGAGTTGCATTGCACCTATATACCTGAAAGTAAAAGCGGGTCAGACACTTCGGGCATACACGTAAAAGGTACATTGCATTGGGTAGCGGTGCAAAATGCAGTAACGGCAGAAATACGGCTGTACGACCGCTTGTTTAAAGTAGAAAACCCGGGCAGCGAAGAAGGTGATTTTAAAGACTATATCAATATGGATTCGTTGCAAATTGTAAAGACCGTATATGCCGAACCGGCATTAAAAAACGCAAAGTTTAATGAACGCTACCAGTTTTTGCGTAAAGGTTATTTTACATTAGATGCCAAAGAAACCTATAACCGACTGGTGTTTAACCGAACCGTAACTTTAAAAGACACCTGGGCGAAGGAATCGAAAAAAGTTCAACCCATCTCATAAATATTGCCGCAGCAATGCGGCTTTTTCTTTCTTGTCCTTTTAAAGTTGCAGCGGTAAGGTTGTATTATAAACAACCTGTTTCCAACAGGCTTTGCCCATTCTTATAACAAATATAAAGTAATATTCACCCTTTATTTTTTGTATTGAAAAATTACATTTGCAACCTTTAAAATCAAACTCATAGTAAATATAAAATGTGCGTATGGAGCAGAAGTATATCCAAAAAATTGCTGAAAAGCTAAGCTTAAGTTTAAAACAAATCAACAATATCAATCAGCTTCACAGTGAAGGCGCTACCATTCCTTTTATGGCCCGTTACCGCAAAGAAGCCACCAATAATTTAGATGAAGTAGCTATTGAAAATGTAGTGGAAGAGCTGAACTATTTTACCGAACTGGACAAACGAAAAGAAACGGTACTGAAAACCATAGAGGATGCGGGAAAAATGACCCCGGAATTAAAACAGCGCATCCGGGATTGCTACAGCGCTACTGAACTGGAAGACATTTACCTGCCTTATAAACCTAAACGCAAAACCAAAGCGTCCCAAGCTATCGAAAAAGGGTTAGAACCATTGGCAAAAATCATCTTTGATCAAGCTAATGTCAATACGGAATCAGAAGCCGGTAAATATATTTCTGCACAGGTTGCAGATATAAAAGAAGCATTGCAAGGCGCACGGGATATTATGGCAGAATGGATAAGCGAATCGGAACCGGCGCGGCAAAAGATCCGGCAACTTTTTACAGAAAGCGCTGTTCTCACTTCCAAAGTACTATCTGCTAAAAAAGAAGAGCCGGAAGCACAGAAGTACCGGGATTATTTTGAATTTAATGAATCGCTTTCCAAAAGCCCCTCACACCGCATATTAGCCATACGGCGTGGCGAAAAAGAAGGTTTTTTACTGATGGATATTAGTATAGATAAGCAGCAAGCCATTGAAGCACTGGAGCAGATTTTTGTAAAGACATCCAATGACTGCGGTGCAGAAGTAAAAAAGGCAGTAGAAGACAGTTACAACCGCCTGCTAAAATCATCTATAGAAAACGAATCCCGGCTATTGAGCAAAGCGAAAGCGGATGAAGAAGCGATTCATGTATTTACCGAAAACCTACGCCAACTTTTGCTGGCATCGCCGCTGGGCTCTAAAAGAGTATTGGCGTTAGATCCCGGCTTTCGTACCGGTTGTAAAGTGGTGTGTCTGGATGCGCAGGGAACCTTATTATTCAATACCGCTATTTATCCGCATCCGCCTCAAAACGACTGGCAAAAAAGTGTAGCTGAATTAAAACAACTGGTTGCACAATATGACATCGAAGCAATAGGTATTGGTAATGGTACTGCTGGTCGTGAAACCGAAACTTTGGTACGTAGTATTGACTTTGGCAAGCCGGTAAGCATTTTCCAGGTATCGGAAAGCGGCGCTTCTATATACTCAGCATCCGAAGTGGCCCGCGAAGAATTTCCCGACTATGATGTTACGGTTCGTGGTGCTATTAGTATTGGCCGCAGGTTGCTGGATCCTTTGAGCGAGTTGGTAAAAATAGACCCAAAGTCAATTGGTGTAGGCCAATATCAGCATGATGTCAATCAAACCAAATTAAAAGATGCATTGGACCGCGTAGTGGAAAGTGCTGTAAATTTTGTAGGCGTAGATGTGAATACGGCATCCAAACATTTATTGCAATATGTATCAGGCATCAGCGCTACTTTGGCTGCTAATATTGTACAATACCGCACACAAAACGGAGCGTTTAAAAGCCGGGAAGCATTGAAGAAAGTGCCATTAATGGGACCGAAAACCTATGAGCAATGTGCCGGTTTTTTACGAATTCCCAATGCGGAAAATATATTAGATAATTCATCGGTACACCCGGAGCGATATGGACTAGTAGCGCAAATGGCCAAAGATTTACAAGCTACTTTGGAAGAGTTGGTAGCAAAGCAGGAATTACGAAAACAACTCAAACCGCAAAAATATATTTCTGAAAACGTAGGGGAGTTTACTATTGAAGATATTTTAAAAGAACTGGAAAAGCCGGGCCGCGACCCGAGGGCACCTATGGAAGAATTTAGCTTTGACGAAACTATTAAAACTATTGAAGATGTAAAACCAGGAATGGTAGTGCCGGGGGTTGTTACCAATATTACTGCCTTTGGTGCTTTTGTGGATATTGGTGTAAAGCAAGATGGACTGGTGCATCTGTCTCAGATGAGTAACAAATTCATATCAGACCCAAACGAAGTAGTGAAGCTGCAACAGAAAGTAATAGTAACTGTTACTGAAGTGGATGTAAGTCGTAAGCGCATTGCTTTATCTATGAAAGATGGAAATAAAAATACCATACAAAAACAGCCGGTTGCCGTAGATAAAAAACCCGCGGGTGATGCAAAGAAACTCGTTAAAAAGCAGGAAAGTTTAAACCCTTTTCAAAGCAAACTGATGGAACTGAAAAAGAAGTTTTCCGATTAAACGTAACGGTTGTATTGGTATAATATCCGTGTTTGGATATCAGCATAATTAGTATTACCACCACACAGATTAATTAAATGCAATTCTATATGTTCCTTAACAAACCCAAAAGTGGTTATCCACGTATATAGTATTATTTGACAGTAAGTTTTAATCCGTACAAGCCAGGGCGAAAGTTCTGGCTTTTTTTATAGCAGCTTTTCTAAATCTCCTTATTGAAAACTTTTCAACTTTTGGTAATTACTATGTTCATCCGCGCTGCGAAATTTCTCTTTTGATATTACCGATTCATTATCTACAATTTTTTATTACAGAATTGATTTTTTATAACTTCAGCGAAGTATCGTATTTTGCTAACGGCTCCTGAGCCTGCTGTATGCTTACGCTTAAATATTAAATGCTTGCTAATGAAGATTGTTTTTGCATTAATTCTGCTACTATGTACTGCATTTGCTTCCGTTAACTGTAGTAAAAAATCTTCAGTCGTCGGCACCCAACCTGTAGATACTGTCTCCAATGGAACGCCGGTGCCAAAAACCTATCAATTAGTTTGGGCAGATGAATTTAATACGGACGGCGCACCGGATAGTACCAAATGGGGCTATGATTTGGGAGGCAACGGATGGGGCAATAATGAGTTGGAATACTACACTAAAAGCCCGGATAATGTGCGGGTTTCGGGCGGTAATTTGATTATAGAAGCCAAAATGGAAAAAAAGGAAGGACGAAATTATACATCAGCCCGCCTGCTTACTAAAAACAAAGCACAGTGGACCTATGGTAAATTTGATATTAAGGCAAAGATTCCAAAGGGAAAAGGCACCTGGCCGGCCATATGGATGCTTTCCGCAAACGATCCGCTGCACTGGCCTGATGACGGAGAATTGGACATTATGGAAGAAGTAGGTTTTAACCCGAATGTGATATATGGCACAGCGCATAACAAAGCTTACAATGGCGCTAATGGTTTGCAAAAAGGCGGCAATAAATTAATAGCAGATGCGCAGGACTCTTTCCATGTATATTCATTGGAGTGGACACCAACCGCCGTTACATGGTCAATTGACAGTACGGCTTTCTTTAAATATACCAAGCAAGGAGGCAATGACGTATGGCCTTATGATAAAGACTTTTTTATGATATTGAATCTGGCAATTGGTGGTAACTGGGGCGGACAGCAGGGAGTGGATAACAGCGTGTTTCCGCAGCAAATGCTGGTAGATTATGTGCGGGTATATCAATTAAAATAAAACAGGTTTTTTTAAACTGTGTTTGTGATTTGCCTAACAACTTATATATCCTGAATTTATTAGCGGTTTTAATAAACCAAACTCTGATCTTAATTACTTAAATTGAACATTCAAATAACGACAACTTTAATACATAAAAATTAACGAATGCCTGCTAACAATCACTCACACCGCCGGAAATTTTTAAAACAGTTGGGTCAGTCTTCTTTACTATTAGCTGCCGGCCCTTTATCCGGCTATGCTGCCGCCGAAAAAATGGAAGAACGCATTATCCGGTATGAAAGAAAAATTTCTGCTAATGATAAAATACGTATTGGCGTCATAGGTTATGGCATCATGGGGCACAACGATTTAGACTCTGCCCTTAAAGTGCCGGGTGTAGAACTTGCTGCCGTGTGCGACCTGTATGACGGAAGGCTGCAATATGCCAAAGAGCTGCACGGCAATGATATTTTTACTACAAGAGATTACCGCGAAATTTTAAATAGAAAAGATATTGATGCCGTGATGATTGCTACAAGCGATAACTGGCATGCCCGAATTACAAAAGATGCATTAAAGGCAGGGAAAGCTGTGTATTGCGAAAAGCCGATGGTGCACCGCATAGAAGAAGGAATGCAGGTAATTGAAGCCCAGAAAGCCAGTAAAAAAACTATGCAGGTGGGCAGCCAGCGGGTAAGCAGCATAGTGCAGGCAAAAGCTAAAGAACTATACCAGGCGGGAGAAATAGGCAAGCTCAATATGATAGAAGCATCGTTTGACAGGCAAAGTGCTTTAGGTGCCTGGGAATATACAATGCCCACAGATGCTTCTGCACAAACGGTAGATTGGGACCGGTATATAGCTGGAATGCCTAAGATTCCTTATGATGCTAAAAAGTTTTTCTGGTGGAGAAATTATCGCGATTTTGGTACCGGTGTAGCTGGCGATTTATTTGTGCACCTCATATCAGGCGTTCATTTTATGACTAATGCCAAAGGCCCTGAAAAAATATTTTCTTCCGGCCAGTTATCGCACTGGAAAGATGGCCGCGATGTGCCGGACGTAATGACAGCTATTATGGAATATCCTGAAACACAGGAACATCCTCCTTTCCAATTGATGCTGCGGGTTAATTTTATCAGCGGTGCCGGCGATGTAGGTTCTGTAAAGTTAGTAGGCGAAGAAGGCATCATCGAGATGAAGGATAACGGGTTTGTAATTCACCACAGCTTAATGCCCAAAGCTCCGGGTATTGGCGGCTGGGATGCTTTAGGCACCTATCCAAAAGCAATGCAGGAAACGTTGTTGAAACAATACAACAACAAATATTCGGCTGAAGATCAGAAAGAACCGGTAAAGGCGGATATTACATACCGTACGCCGCAAGGTTACGACGAGCATTTAGATCATGTAACCAATTTTTTTGATAGTGTACGGAGCGGTAAACCAGTAGTGGAAGA
>JAICHT010000052.1 GCA_025924755.1 Chitinophagaceae bacterium
AAAAGTCATCATGAGTAATTACAAACAATTGAATGCATGGAATATAGCTATGAGTTTAGTTACTGCAGTATATAAACTAACACAGAAATATCCTAAGGAAGAACTATATGGATTAACTTCTCCAACAAGGCGTGCTGTTGTTTCTATTCCGGCAAATATTGCTGAGGGCATCGGAAGAAATTATAAAAAAGACACTATCCAACTTCTTCATATAGCAAGAGGTTCGCTTTATGAATTAGAAACCCTATTGACAATTGCTTTAAACGTTAGTATTATATTAAACGATGATTTATAATCCGTACTTCCAAAATGGGAAAAATCTATTCAAACATTAAGCGGTTTAATTAATTATTACGAAAAATCGAATTTAAAATAACGGTCAACTACCAACAAAGAGCGATCAACGATACTAAAAATGCTTACCACAGCCGAAATATTAAAAAAAGTACGGGAACTGGAAATAAAAAGTAAAAAGCTTACCAGTAATATATTTACCGGCGAGTATCACAGTGCTTTCAAGGGTAAGGGCATGTCGTTTAGAGAGGTGCGGGAATATTATGCAGGCGATGATATCCGGTTTATAGACTGGAATGTGTCGGCACGTTTCGGTCATCCGTTTAGCAAAGTATTTGAAGAAGAGCGGGACCTGACTGTTATGTTGTTAATTGATATCAGTGCCAGTTCGCTATTTGGCACTACCGGCGCCCGAAAGCGGGATATGGCCACCGAAATTGCGGCCGTGCTTGCATTTTCGGCGGTGAATAACGGTGATAAAGTAGGTGCTATTCTTTACAGCAATAAAATTGAAAGGTATATTCCGCCTAAAAAAGGAAAGCAGCATGCCTTATTTATTGTAAGAGAGATGTTGTCGGTTTCTTCGCAAAATAAGGCTACCGCGTTAAATGTAGCGTTGCGGTATTTTAATAATATTGCCCGCAAAAAAAGCATTGCCTTTATATTGAGTGATTTTATTGATGCCAACTACCAGGATGCTTTACGCGTAGCATCAGATAAACACGATTTGATTGGTATTAAGTTGTACGATAAAATGGATATGCATCTGCCCGATGTAGGAATGCTGCGGGTAAGCGACGCGGAAACCGGCGCACAGCAATGGATAGATACCGGCAGCAGCTTTGTACGGTATGAATATGAAAAAGAATTTTTTAAAATAACCGATTACAGCAATACCATATTTAAAAAGGCGGGTGCCAGTTTGCTGCACATCCGTACCGACGAGGATTATGTAAAAGTGTTGCAGCGGTTTTTTATCAGCAGAAATAAATGAAGATCCGTATTTATGTAATATCGCTTTTTTTAATTGCCAGCAGTATTGCTTTCTCGCAAAGCGCTGATGTATTTGCCAAAGCCGATAAGCAAAAAATATTAATAGGCGAGCCATTGGATTTAAACATTCAGGTAACGGCATTAAAGTCCGACACCTTTCACTGGTTTGTAGTGGATACCATACCGCACTTTGAAATCCTGTCCCGCTCGAAAGTAGATTCGGTAATTACAGGCAACTATATAAAATTGCAGCAAACGCTTACGCTTACCAGTTGGGATTCTGGCAGGTGGCAATTGCCGGTTTTTCATTTGCCTTCCTCAATAAGTCATACTAAAAAGATATACGTCAATGTAAGCTTTACACCTTTTGATACCACGCAGGATTATCATGATATCAAAGACATTATTGATACAGCAAAACCGGAGCGTACCACCTGGTATTGGTATGTTATTGGTGCCGTATTGTTGCTCATTCTTTTCCTGGTTCTTTTCCCGAAAAACAAGAAAAAGCCGGCTGCTGAAAAGGTTTCGGATGAAGGAGCATATAAGGAAGCGATGCAGCAATTGACCAAGCTTAAAAAACAATATCAAAATAGTGCGGAAATAAAACTTTTTTATACAGACCTGGTCTCTATTTTCAGAACCTATGTGTACAGGAAAAGCGGTATTCAATCTTTTTCAAAAACAACGGATGACCTGGCACAGCAACTTAAAACGCTGCGTTTAAAAAAAGAAGATTATACCAGCCTGGTACAAGCCTTACAGCTAAGTGATTTTGTAAAATTTGCCCGGTTTCAACCACAGCCCGCAGATAATGAAACTGCTTTCGAGTCAATAAAAAATAGTATTGATAAAATTGAGGATATAAAATGATGTTGTACGATTGGCTTCAACAGATAGAATTTGCAAACAGCTGGCTATTGCCTTTTCTGCTGATGCTGCCTGTATTTGCGTGGATGCATTTTAAAAGCCTTGGAGCGATGCAAGCTAATTTTACAGTTAGTACGGCTGCTTCTTTTAAAGTAGCTACCTGGAAGAATAAACTGGTGTACCTGCCGTTCTGGCTGCGGTTGCTGGCTATAGGATGTTTAATACTGGCGTTGGCCCGTCCTCAAATCCGTAATCAGCAAACCCAAAATAAAGGCGAAGGAATTGCTATAGTACTTTGTATAGATGTTAGCGGCAGCATGCTTTCCTCCGACTTTTACCCTACGCGGCTGGAAGTAGCTAAAGAGGTTGCTGCCAATTTTGTACAGTCACGCCCGGTAGACCAGATAGGACTGGTAATTTTTTCAGGCGAAAGCTATACGCAGTTTCCAATATCCACCGATCATGAAAGCCTGCTGGAACAAATAAAAGGATTAAAAAGCGGTATGCTGGAAGACGGCACGGTGATAGGAGAAGGGCTGGCTACATCGGTGGACCGCTTATCCAGAAGCAAATTAAAAAGTAAAGTGGTGGTATTGCTTACCGATGGAAAAGAAGAAGCACCGGACAACCGGCTGATAGATCCATATACGGCATTGGAAATTGCTAAAGCCAAAAAAGTAAAAGTATACACTATTGGTATGGGCTCGGCGGATGCAGTGCCGGTAAGCGAGATGAAAAACAGGAAAGCCACTATCAATGCCAATACTGCTTTTATTGATGAAGATTTATTAAAGCGTATTGCATCCCAAACGGGCGGCGAATATTTTAGAGCAAAAGATAAAGAAGGATTGCAGGATATTTACCGGCAAATTGACCGGCTCGAAAAATCGAAAGTAGAGGTGGTTTCCCACACAAGGTTTCAGGAAGAGTTTATCTATTTTATGGCCGCCTGCCTGTTCTTTCTGATACTGGAAATGATTTTGAAATACACATTAATCCGTACTTTTCCATAATGGCGCAGGGAATTGTTTATCGGTCCACCGGAAGCTGGTATATAGTAAAAGATGAAAGCGGCCGGATATGGAATGCCCGTATAAAAGGCATTTTTAAACTAGAGGAGATTACCTCTACCAATCCCATTGCCGTAGGCGATAAAGTAGACTTTGAACTGGAAGATATCAAAGAACAGTCGGCTGTAATTACAAAGATTTACGACCGTCATAATTATATCAACCGCCAGTCGCCGCGGCATACGCATCAGCACCATATCATAGCAGCTAATCTTGACCAATCGCTTCTAATTGCCACTATTAAAGAGCCGCGTACCTCGCAGGGTTTTATAGACCGGTTTTTGGTAGCCTGCGAAATGTATCATGTTCCGGCAGTAGTTGTTTTTAATAAATATGATTTATATAAAGCCAAAGAGCAACAGAAATTTGAAGAATGGAGAGAAATTTATGGCGCTATTGGCTACCGGGTTTTGCCTATGAGCCTGAAGACCCAAACGGGGATTGAAGAAATAAAAGAGTATTTAAAAGATAAGACATCACTCATTAGCGGCCATAGCGGTGTGGGCAAATCATCTTTTATTAATGCAGTAATTCCGGATGCGCTGATCCGTACAAAAGACGTAAGCGGCTGGAGCGGTAAAGGAATGCATACTACTACGTTCGCCGAAATGTACGACCTGCCTTTTGGCGGAAAGATAATTGATACGCCCGGTATGCGGGAATTTGGATTGGTAGATGTGGAACGCCAGGAACTTTCGGGCTATTTCCCGGAAATGCGGGAACGGTTAAACAACTGCCAGTTTAATAATTGTCTTCACATTAATGAACCGGGCTGCGCTATAAAAGATGCGGTGGTGCATGGCGAAATACACGAAGACCGATATGTGAGCTATTATAACATATTGGAAAGTATTCAGGAGCGTAGCTGGTAATGGCTTTGACGTAATAGCAAAAAAAATGTTTGTGATGACACAAACACAATCAGAAATTTATTGATATTGAAAGCTATACTGTGATATGTTTCATATCAATGCTCATAAGTTTGCCCTCCAGCACATGCGCCAGTTCTACCACTGCTGCATTTTCTTTTTTACGGGCATCGCCAGTGCGGGAAGGATACACAGAAACACCGTTGTAGATACTATAATATAAGGTCAGCCGGTGGGGGCCAAATAAAAAGTCCCAACTGATCGCATCAAAGTTGTCTTCCTTGTTGGTAAAGGCAATTTCGAAATTGTTTTTTAATATATCAGCAATCAGGTAAAAGCGCTTCAAACTGCCATCCTCGTCTATTACGGCTTCTGTATAACCTAAAGCTGTTCGTAGGGTTAGGCTCATATAATACGGTTTATAAGTAAGACAACCCAGGCAATTTTTTCGCTGCACCGCAGGGCTATCAGGCTTTAAATTTCCTGGCTTTGGGCACTTTACTGCCGTCCAACAGCTTTTCAGCGCCTACATTTTTACCATTACTGGGGCAGCCATATTTGGCTTTAAAAATACTGCATGAACTTAAAACCCAGGTAAGACACGATGCGAGTACTATCAGGCGAATGTGTTTCAAGGGAGGTTGCTTTTGGTTTGATAACGGTAAATTTAATTCAAAATTGTTTCATTTGCTAGTGGCCTCATTCACTTCATCAAACCAGCGGGCATAGCCTACGTAGTTATTAGCAATGCGGTTGATCTCGCCTTCTACTTTTTCCGGCTCTATGTCTTTTACTTTTTTGGCCGGCACACCTGCATAGATGGCATTGCCATCGCATACCGCTCCCTGCAGTATTACGGCACCTGCCGCTATAATAGTATTGCTGTGCACTATAGCATTATCCATTACAATAGCACCCATGCCTATCAGCACATTATCGTGCACTTTGCAGCCGTGTACAACCGCATTATGACCAATGGATACATTATTGCCAATGATGGTTTTAGTGCGTTTAAATGTGCAATGCAGCACTGCGCCGTCCTGCACATTTACTTTATCACCCATGCGAATGGAATTTACATCTCCCCGGATCACTGCGTTAAACCATATGCTGCATTCATCACCCATAATTACATCGCCTATGATGGTGGCATTGGGCGCTATAAAACAATCGTTGCCCCATTTTGGAGCTATTTTCTCTACTGGTAATATTAAAGCCATATGCTTAAGATTATAAGTTGTTTACGTGTTTTAATTGGCAGCTTCAAAGGGTGTAATGATAGCGGCGTAGCCATCTTTGTACCAGGCTCCGCTTTTGTTGAGTCGCTCTCTTATACTGCATATTACCAAGCAGCTTATTGCTGCAGCAATAAGCCTAAGTGTTATTTTTCCTATCGTCCTTTTTTACCGTTTCATCTGAGTCTTCAACCGTCTGTTCTTTTACTTTTTCTTCTTTTTGCTGTAAAGAAATTTTCCCTTCTTCCACCTCTACCTGCCTTATCCATACTGCATATTGATTGGGATGAATCCGGTGCCCGTAGCTACAGGCAAAGGCTTTGGTAAATTCGGCACCAAAGTAAAGGATCACCGACGAATAATATACCCATAGTAAAATAACTACAAAGGAACCGGCAGTGCCATAGGTGCTGCCTACTTTTGTACTGCCTATATAAAAAGTAATGGCAAACTTTCCGATCATAAACAAAAAGGCGGTATACATGGCCCCTACAAAAACCTCTTTCCATTTTATTTTTGCATCAGGCAGCATCCGGAAAATGATAGCAAAAAGCGATGTGGTTACAGCAAAAGTGAGTATCAGGTTGAATATATATACAAAAATTACGGCCAGGTGCGGAAACATATGCTGAAGATGCGTCATAAACCCTTCAATCAGCGCATTAATAACCAGCGATACCAGCAATAAAAAACCCATAGTTACAATAACGGAAAAGGATAAAAGGCGGGTGAGCAGCAATTTTACAAACCCCGCGCCGGGCTTGGTTTTCAGCCCCCATATCATATTAATGGAATCCTGGATTTCTGCAAACATAGTAGTAGCGCCTACTACTAAAGTAACGATGCCTACCGTAGCTGCCAGCTTACTTTTACCACTTAAGGATGCACTCCGGATAATGTCCTGAATCTGCAAGGCTGCAGCGCCACCCACAAAACCCCTGATTTGCCCATATATGCTGCCTTCCACGGCTTCCTTTCCCCAAAAGATATTGCAGAGAAAAATGATAACAATAATCATGGGACCCAAAGAAAACACGGTGTAATATGCCAGCGAAGCACTAAGCTTTAGTATTTTATCCTCTATAAAGCCAGAAGATGCATCTTTTAGCAGTTTCCAGACACCTTTGAAGGTTATTTTTTTCATTTCCTGATTTTGTGTACGTTATGCAAAAGCCACCAGGCTTATATAGAATGGGAAGCACGACATGTATCTTACACGCTTCTCCAGCAACTTTTATTGCAATTTTTCGTTTTGCTGATGCCGTTCTGCGTCTCTTACACTTTTCTTTTCAAAGTTCTTTTGCAGGGCTTCTGTCAAATCTACTCCGGTTTGGTTGGCGATGCATATAACTACCCATAGCACATCAGCCAGTTCATCGCCCAGGTCTTGGTCTTTTTCTCCCAGTTTAAACGATTGATCGCCATAGCGGCGGCTCATAATGCGGGCTACTTCGCCTACTTCTTCTGTTAAGATACTCATATTGGTGAGCTCGCTAAAATACCGGACGCCTGTAGTCTTTATCCATTCATCTACCTGTTGTTGTGCTTCCTGCAGTGTCATAATTTTTTTATTTGATCGGAATGATTCAATTTAATATCCATTAAGGTCGCAATAGATATAGCCCGTTGTTTGGCCAAAGTGGCTTTGGAGCCTTCAAAAAGTTCATCGACCGTGCCTGTAAACAGTTTTAGCCAGCGGTCTAAATGCACTTTTTTAATAGGCGATATGCTATGAATATGCGCATGAATATCCATTACATTTTTGCGGTAGCCTTTTGCATTTAAAAGTACGGATTCCCAGAAATCAGTTATAACAGGCAAATGTTGTTCTAAATTCAAAGGCACCACTTCGATAAAAAAACGGCTGATGAGATCGTCTTCAAATGCTTTTTTGTAAAACATAGCTAGCATATGCTCCAGGTCTTCCCTTGTTTCTATGTCTTTTTTTTCATCCATTACTCTTTATTTTTTGTATCTATTACTATGGTTACCGGGCCGTCGTTCAATAGCTGCACCTGCATATCGGCACCAAATATTCCCGTTTCAATTTTGTTGCCTAAATCCTGCTCCAGCCGCTCCATCATTTTTTGATATACCGGTATGGCTTTGTCGCTTTTGCTGGCTTTAATATAACTGGGCCGCGCACCTTTTTTAGTACTGGCGTGCAAGGTAAACTGGCTTACCAACAATATGCCGCCGTTAATTTCTTTTACCGACCGGTTCATTACGCCGGCTTCGTCGTTAAAAATCCTCAGGTTTATTATCTTATTGCTTAACCATATGATATCTTCATCGCCATCGGCATCTTCAATACCTAAGAGTACCAGCAAGCCGGTTGCTATTTGTCCGGCTATTTTTCCATCAATGGTTACGCTGGCGTTTGAAACCCGTTGTATTACTGTACGCATATGAGTTAAAAGTAAATTTTCCAAATAGGTGCTACTGCAAAGAACTTATTTTTACTTTTAATTTGAGTATGGATGTTTCATCAGAAATAAAATTACAAACAACCCGCAGTGGCGGCAAGGGCGGCCAAAATGTAAACAAAGTAGAAACGGCTGTAATGGCTTTCTTCGATATAGAAGCTTCCGCCATATTGTTGGGTACGCAAAAGCAAACCATTTTTCAAAAGTTGGCCAACCGCATCAATGCGGAAGGGCAGCTTTTTGTAAAAGCACAAACGCACCGCACCCAATTGGAAAATAAATCGGAAGCCATTGAAAAAATAAATGAATTGCTTACGGAGGCGTTGAAAAAGAAAAAGTTTCGCATTGCTACCAAACCTTCAAAACAGGCAAAAGAAAAACGGTTAACTAAAAAGAAACGGTCATCGGATATCAAATTAAACCGCAAAAAAATGAAGTCAACCGACTTTTAACAGGCTTGTAAACTCCATCGTTAGTTTTAATAACAGGTTCACATTATTTTTGTTGAAATTGATGCAGCTTGAGTGGTATTAAAAGTTTAGCCGGACAGACCCTGTGGTATGGATTAAGCTCTATTGCAGCCCGCTTTCTTAATTATTTACTGACGCCTTACCTTACCGCTATATTGAGCGGCGTAGCTTATGGCGAGATGAGTTTGGTATATGCTGCCATTCCGTTTTTGAATATCATTTTCACATACGGGCTGGAGACCGCTTACTTCCGCTATGCCAATACCAAAGAACAGCAAAAGGAAGTATATAATACGGCCACGGTTTCGCTTATATTCAGTACCATATTGCTTACTACTTTAATGGTAATTTTTAATAAGCCTATTGCGCAGTTAATTGGTATCGAACATCATCCTGAATTCATTACCTGGAGTGCCTTTATCATTGGCTTTGATGCCTTGTCCACCCTTGCTTTTGCCAAGCTTCGCTTTGATGGGCGGCCGGTAAAATTTGCCAGTATCCAGATTGCAGGCATTGTAATCAATATAGTGCTTACCGTATTCTTTTTATCCGTTTGCCCAAAAATCCAGCATAACCATCCCAACAGCTTTATTGGCATTTTCTTCAACCCGAACAATGCGGTCGGGTATATTATTATTGCGAACCTTGTAAAGTCCATTATTGTTTTCCTGTTATTATCCAAAGAGTTCTTTTCTTTCCGCTGGAAGTTTGACAGCCAGTTGTGGAAGCAGATTATTATTTATTCTTCGCCTATAATATTGGCGGGCTTTGCCGGGATGATCAATGAAACGTTTGACCGGATTATGCTGCGCTGGTGGTCCTCAGCGCCTACCGAAAATGCGGCGCTTTTTGAAGTAGGCGTGTACAGTGCCTGTTACAAACTGTCCATATTGATTACCTTATTTATACAAGCGTTCCGCATGGGTGCCGAGCCTTTCTTTTTTAAGCAGGCGCAGTCCGAACGGCCGCAAAGAGTATATGCACGGGTAATGAAATTTTTTGTAATTACCATCTGCTTTATGTTTTTGGTAGTAGCGCTATTTTTAGATACCTGGAAGATTTTAATTCAAAACCCGGCGCAATGGCAAGGCTTAAAAGTGGTGCCGATATTGTTGCTGGCTAATATGTTTTTGGGCATTTATTACAACCTGTCCATATGGTATAAGCTTACGAACAAAACGCTATCTGGTGCCTGGATAACCGTTATCGGCGCCGCTATCACGCTGGTCATTAATTATTTGTTTATACCCCGGTACAGCTACCTGGCGTGTGCATGGGCTACTTTCTTCTGCTATGGTACCATGATGGTGGTTTCGTACGTCTGGGGACAAAAACATTACCGTATTCCATATCCCACCAAAAAGCTGGTGGCTTACCTGATTATTTGCGTAGCTATGTTTGGGGCCTATGTATTTTTTGAAAGATTGAACCTGGGCATATGGGCAAACCGCGGACTGGCCATACTACTCATTTCCCTGTTTGGATTAATGATTATTAATGTGGAGAAAAACGAATTTCAGCGGATGCCTTATATCGGTAAATATTTTATGCCCAAAGCCGCTTAAAGCATATTTACAAACGGATTGGTTTTAATTTCATCGCCAATAGTGGTAGTAGCGCCATGGCCGGGATAAACAATTACATCTTCGGGCAGGGTGTATAATTTTGTTTTGATGCTTTCTGCCAGTAAGGTAAAATCGCCGCCGGGCAGATCGGTTCTTCCTACGCTTTTATTAAACAATACATCTCCTGATATAATAAACTTTCCGGCTTTATTGTAATATGCAATATGGCCCGGGGAATGACCGGGAACAAACAATACTTCTAATACACCGTCGCCCAATAATATAGTATCACCTTCGGCTAAAAACTTTAATTCGCCGTCATAATTGTCGAAAGGCATTTGCCACATTTGCCCGGAGGCAGGCCCATATTCCAATACGGGTTGTTCCGATTTATGCAAATGCAAAACAAGGCCATATGCTTTTTGAATAAAGCGGTTTCCAAAAATATGATCGAGGTGGCAATGCGTATTAAGTAAGTAAAGTGGTTTAAGATGGTTGCGGGTAATAAAATCTTTGAGTTGCTGTTCTTCGGAGGCAAAATAACAGCCGGGGTCTATAATACAGCAGTCTCCTTTTTCGTTATATACAATGTAGGTGTTTTCCTGAACTGGATTAAAGGTAAAGGTCTGAACGTTTAACATACTGGCTTTTTCGTATTTTTAGATACAAATTCAGATTCAAAAATTACACCCGTTTTTCTTACCCGAACACTACCACTATATATGAATAAGATTTTTAGCAGGTTAGCAGGGCTTAGTTTGGTTCTTTTTACCTTATGCATAACTACTGAGGCGCAAGTCAATGCCGTAGAATTTGGCAAAAACCGGGTGCAATATCAAAAGTTCAACTGGAAGTATTATCAAACCCAAAACTTTAATACGTATTTCAGCCAAAACGGTTTGGAACTGGGCAAATATGTAGCCCAGGTAGCAGAGGCCGAGTTACCCTCTTTGGAAGAATTTGTAGAATATGGTTTGCAGCGTCGCGCCAATGTAGTGGTGTATAATAATTTTGATGAGATGCAGCAATCCAATATTGGCCTGGGTATTGACTGGCAGCAAACCGGTGGCGTTACGCGGCTGGTAAATAATAAAATGGTAGTGTATTTTGATGCCAACCGTAATAACCTTCGCCTGCAGGTGCGCCAGGGCATAGCGCAGGTGTTGGTGCAAAATGTGTTGTTTGGTGATGACCTTGGAGAGATGGCCGCCAACCAAACCCTGCTGGATTTACCCAAATGGTTAACCGATGGCTATGTTGATTATGCAGCGGAAACCTGGAGCACCAGCCTCGATGATCAATTAAAAAGTGCGTTGCTTAGCGGCGATTATAACAACTTTTACCAGTTTGCTTTTGCCAAGCCTTTATTGGCCGGCCATGCTTTCTGGTATTATGTCGGTAACAAATACGGCCGCAGCAAAACCACCTACATGCTGTACCTCTCCCGCATTTACCGCAATTTAAATACGGCGTCGCAGCGCATTGCTAAAAAGAAGTTTAAAGATGTTCTACAGGATTTTATGACCGAGGAAAGCCAGATTTATTATAAAGATATCCGCGGTCGCCGCATTACACCCAAAGGCCAATTAGCGGTAACGGAAGAAATTGGTAAGAAAGATTTTATCCGTTTTAATGCCAATCCCAATGCCCGCAGTTTTACCTATGCAGTTGCCGAATTTAAAGGCGGCAAATACAGTGTGGTGCTGCACGAAAATTTTGTGAACCGTAAAGTGTTATTGGAGTACGGCACCCGCAGCAAGCAGGAAGAGATCAATCCCAATTATCCCATATTGGCATGGGATGGTAAAGGCACCCGCCTGGCCTGTATTTATAATAAAGAAGGCAAAGTGCGGTTGTTTGTATATGACGCTTTTAACCGCATAAAAACAGTAAAAGACCAGCTAATGCCAATGTTCAGCCAGGTTCAGGATATGAAGTATATGCTGGATGCCAACACCCTTATATTAAGTGCGGTGCGCAGCGGGCAGACCGACATTTTTGTATATAAGATTGACAAAGGCACCTACACTCAAATTACCAATGATGTGTACGATGATCTGGATCCGCAGTTTGTAGCGTTTCCTAATAAAACCGGTATTATTTTTTCCAGCAACCGGCCTTCGGCAAATGCAGTAAGTAACGATACGGCTATGCCCTCGCAGCATTTCAATATCTTTTTAGTAGATAACTGGAACCAGTCTGACTTTAAGCAGATATCACAGCTTACCAATGTAAAGTTTGGAAATGCCCGATATCCTTCTCAGTACAATACCACGCATTTTACATTTGTAAGTGATGAAAGTGGCATCAATAACCGCTATGCCGGATTTTTTAAAACCGAAAGAGCCGGACTGGATACGCTGGTATTTGTAGGGGATGAGGTATTGCGCAACCCGCCTCCCGCCGAAGTGGATAGCTTGTTAAAAGAATGGAATAAGACCGATATTGATTCGGTAGGATATGTTTCTATCACCAACGATTCAGCCTATGTATTTCCATTAACCAATTACCAAAGTGGTTTGCTGGAAACCAGGACGGCCGGTGATAATAGCTTGGTTAGTGAAGTATCCCGCCAGGGCGATTATAAATTTTTATACCGGTTACGGGTAGACGAAAATACATTGCGCCGCCGCAATGTTACAGATAAGCCTACCGAATATATGAAGCGGCTCATGGAGCAGGATCGCGTAGCCAATGGACGTACCTCGCCTTTGCAACCGGTACAAACCGATACTGCAAAAAACCAGGGCAACTTTTTTGAAAATGAGTTTAATAACGAAAATTCTGATTCTGCATCGCGGCTGGGGAAAGTGTATAATGCCGAAGAAAGATCTGCTGAAGTGCCTATGATAAAAAAGGCCAAATTGTTTGAATACCGGCCACCCAAGTTCTTTAGCGATTATGTAGTAGCCGGTGCTAATAATACGGTGCTTGCTATCAACAAATATCAACCATATGCCGGGGGCACAGGGCCTATTGATCCATCAAACGGCAGCCAGATCAATGGCATGCTGCGCATGGGTACGGCCGATTTATTTGAAGATTATAAAGTATCGGGCGGTGTGCGGATTGCTCCTAATTTAAAAGACAATGACATCTTATTTGAATTCAGCAATTTGCGCAAACGTTTCGATTGGGGCTTTACCTATTACAGAAGCAGTACGGAAGATTATATTGATACGGTATTGCACCGCTCCACCAGTGTTACGCAAGCACAATTGCCCTATGTAAAAAAGTTCTCTAATTATTACCTGGCCCGTTTGCGCTATGCTATTGACCGCGTAAGGAGTTTACGTGTTACCGTGGGCCCACGGTTTGACCGGGATATTTTTACGCCACTTTCTGACCCAAGCGGAAACTTTTTAGGAGCGCTGAAACAACCCGACCGTAAGGAAACCTATGGGCAGGTAAGCCTGGAATATGTGTACGATAATACCATCAGTCCCACTATGAATATCTGGAACGGGTTGCGATGGAAAACATATGTAGACTGGTTTACAAAGTTGAATAATGTAAGTACTACGGATGGACGCTTTTTATTTAATGCCGGTTTTGATGCCCGGTATTATGTACCCATTTACCGCAATGTAATATGGGCCTTGCGCGGCGCAGGCGATTTTTCCTGGGGCAGCCAAAAGGTTATTTATTATTTAGGTGGTGTAGACGGCTGGTTGAAATTCGGATCTAACCAAAAATATAACCAAACAACCGGTCAGTTTAAAGGCTACCGTTATTTTGAGGAAAACAATACTCCTTCACCCGATGCTACCTACGCATACCAGGCATTAGCGGTTAACCTGCGGGGCTATAAGCAAAATGTGGCTAATGGTAATAATAATATAGTAATTAATAGTGAGATACGGATGCCTGTATTTAGCACGTTGCTGAACCGGCCTATAAATAATGCTTTTATACGAAACTTTCAGTTGGTGCAATTTATTGATTTAGGAGATGCCTGGAACGGTGGCTATAACAAACTGTCCCGCCCTTCGGTTACTTACAGCGAAGCACAAAACCCTGTAAGCGTATTAATAAAGGCAGGTGGTATTGGCCCGCTGGCAGGTGGTTATGGCTTTGGAGCCCGAAGCACCTTATTGGGTTATTTTTTACGCTTTGATGTAGCCTGGCAGATGAATGGTTTCTTCAGGGGTAAGCCACAAACCTATTTAGCCTTGGGGCTGGATTTTTAAATCATAAATATCACAATAGCAAAAAGGGGGAGCGGTGGCTTCCCTTTTTGCATTATAAAGTTTTACTTAATCGTTTTAAAGTAATGTATAACAACGTCATTAATACAGAAAAGCATGCAATCATACTCCAGTCAAACCGGTAGCGCAGCGGATGAATTAGTAAGCTTATCATATCATTCGCCAGGCTGAAGGGATTACTGATGACATCCCAACTATTAAAACGTAAATACCTTCCTAAATAAATGCCAAACGCATTCAGCAGCATCACCGGGTACACAAACAGCAATTCCCATTTCAGTTGAAATTGTTGCTCTATTACTTTTTCTATATGCCGTACAGATGCGATGCCTAACAGTAATCCATTCCATGCAAAAGAAAAGATGAGTGCCAGGTCAAACCAATAGGGAACGGCCACCGTTTCTTTTAAATGAAATAAATCGGTAATCATGTAAAAGGAGTTTGGGATAAATAATAACCAGATACTTACCTGCAATGCAAACTTCAAACTGCTCCTCGCCCAAAGAATACGTTTGTATGCAAAAACGGATATAGCGTAAGGGAGGTAAGCCAAAAATAAATTCCATATAAAAGATGTAAACAGTAAATTCTTTGTATAAACTACCCGTATGCAAACCATTGCAATGCTAAAAAGGCACGACAATAACAGGATGCGGTCCAGTTCGCTTCGCTTGAAGTAAAACCATTGTATAAAAGCGTTCTGATTAAGTGTTTTTATCATTTTAAAAAAAGTTTAGGTACAAATAAGAGGCAGCCTACAATAACTGCAACAACTGCCATTATTAAAACAGCCGCCGCCGCCAGGTCTTTAATCAATTTTATTTGAGGATGTTTCTCATGGCTTATGAAGTCCATCGTTTTTTCTATGCAGGTATTGAAAATTTCGGTTATCCATACCAGTGATATAGTAATGATAAGCACCAGGTATTCAAGCCTGCTTAAGTTGCACAAAATGCCTGACGCTATAGCCACAATCGTTACTACCAAATGAATACGGGCGTTATGTTCGGTTCTTAATAAAGACCGTATACCAGACCACGCATATGCAAAGCTTTTTGCCCTGGCCTGCCAGGAAAATTTTATTTCATCGTTGGGCATGTTAAAGAATTAAGCCAATAATTTACAGCTTTCCAGGATTATATTGGTTTTGTAAAAGCATATTGCACAAGTCGTCATGTTTGAACGTTTGCTAATCTTCTTTCACTATTTCTATATT
>JAICHT010000053.1 GCA_025924755.1 Chitinophagaceae bacterium
AAGCGGCAGCAAGGGAACAATCACTTTATGCCGGTGCCTGAAATATTCTATTAGATCTTTAAAATTGCTTAGCGCTCCAAACAAGCCATGCAATAGCAGCAGTGGTTCTCCTTCGCCCTCTTCTATAAATTTAAACTTGTTCTGTTGTTTGATAGTGTACTGCATTAATTGAAAAGCAATGTTTAATTTTTGCTAAAGTAAAAGTTTTAAATTAAATACAAATTCTATATAGCCTCAATTGCTGCTACAATATATTATTGTTTTGGAAATTTAGCCAGTTACCGTTTCGAAAAAGTGTAACAACTGCGCAAACATATTTTTAAAAGTTGGAAGCACCGTGCCTATGCTATTGATGATTTTTGGACCCACAGGCTGCAAATACGGATAGCTAACCGAACTGCGTATGGTTTCCGGTTTTAGCAAGTGCATATTCTCTGCATAAAACAATATTACGCTAAATATAAAAAGGTAAATCAAAATATAAAAGAGCACGCCTCCCAACCTGTTTAACCAACCCAGCATGGCAAACTGCATTATTTTTTCAATGATCTTTGCGCCAAACCTTATGAGCAATACTACTATAAAAAATACTGCAAAAAAAGCAACTACCGGTAGCAGCCGACTGCTGATGTTAACCGAATGGCCCAGGTAAACGGCTACTATAGCGGACAGTTTTAAAGCCGCTGCCAAACCCACTATAAAGGCTATAAAAGAAAAAATACCTATGATCAGCCCATTGGATAAACCTCTGAAAACGGCAATAACAACCAATACTAAAACGATGCAATCCAATACCATACTACCGCTACTTGGTTAAAAGTTCTTTTACAGCAGCAGCTACTGCTTTACCATCTGCCCTGCCCGCCAGTTTTTTTGTAGCCAATCCCATTACCTTGCCCATATCAGCTGGCGAGGAGGCGCCGGCTTCTGTAATAATATCCTGCACTTCCTTTTTTAAATCGGCTTCGCTTAATTGCGCCGGTAAAAACGTTTCAATAATGGCTATTTCCTCTTGTTCTTTTTGGGCCAGATCGGTGCGGGACTGTTGCTGGTATATTTCCAATGCATCTTTGCGTTGCTTTACCATTTTTTGCAACATCTTTACTTCGCTGTCGGCCGATATTTCTCCATGTGCACCCGGTTCTGTTTTCGCTTTTATAATTTCTGCTTTAATGGCCCTTAAACCCCGCAAAGCCGCTTCGTTCCTGCTTTTCATGGCATCTTTCATCTGCGCCATTACTTTTTCTTCTAAATTCATATAGATGATTTATAGTTTGTTGTGGTTGATACTATTGCAAGCCGGCTTCCGGCAATTGTTGAATCGCCATCTGCAAAAAATGCTTATTGGATCCTTCTTATTTGCCCTGTGCTTTTGATTCTTTCAGTTGCAAATCCATAAAATCTTTATGAAACTCCCTGGCAAATTTTTTCATTTTATCAGACAGGTCGGTTTGCTTGGTAGCCCGCTCGTAGGTTTCGGCCATTGCCATATAGGTTTGATAATAAAAGTCGGCCATTTCATCTATCATCATTTTTTGTGTCCATATATCAATCCGCAATGCCGTTTTTTCCGCACCGTCCCAAAAGCCCAGCATCATAGCCTTAGCTTGCTGCGGACGCTCCACCGTGCTATCGGTAGCATGCCAGTGAATACTATCCGGTACCCGGTTGTTATCTAATTCTACGTCAATTGATATGTTTGATTTTACCATTTTATTTTTTGTGGCGAAGGTAATTGTTTAATCCCTTACTGCTTTTGCGATGCTTTGCCAAAGTAGGTCGGCGGTTTGCTGCCAGCTATATTTTTGCGCTACCGCATTTCCTTTTTCAATTAACCGGGCTCTCAGAGTTTCATCTTTATATATAAGCATTAGCTTATCCGCTATGTCTTTTGGCTGGTTGGGGTCAAAGTACAATGCTGCCTCTTCGCCAATTTCCTGCATAGCCGTATTTATTGAGGTAATAACGGGAATGTTGCAATTCATAGCTTCCAGCACCGGCACGCCAAAGCCTTCAAAAAAAGAAGGATATACCAATGCGTAAGCGCTGCCGGTTAATGCAGCCAGTTCGGTTTCAGCCATATAGCCGGTGAGCACTACATCTTTCCGGTGTTTATAGGTTTTTAAAAGTTCTAAAAAAGCATCGTTCTTCCAGGCCAGTCTTCCGGCCAATACCAGTTTCATGGTGCTTTTTTGCCATTTTTTAAATATGGAAAAACCTTTCAATAAATTGATTAGGTTTTTTCGCGGTTGAATAGCGCCAATGTATAAAAAGTACTCTTTGCCTTCTGTATATTTTTGCTTTACTCCTTGCTGAAACGACCATTCAATTGGTTTGAAAATATCTTTGGAGGCACTATAAACCACATCAATTTTCTGCGGCTCTATATTATAATGCTGCACTATATCGTTTTTAGAAAACTGCGATACGGTGGCTACTGCTTTTGCTTTTTTCAAGAAACGCGGCGTATATTTTTTGTAAAATTTTAAATGGCTTTTTTTATACGCATCCGGAAAATGCAAAAAACCCAGGTCGTGCACTACCACGCATTGAGGAACTTTTGTAGTAAGTGAAGCAAAGCCATCCGGCGATACAAAGACATCTGCTTTAAGCTTTTTTAAAAGCAGCGGAACTTTTACATCGTACCAATATCTCCACAGCAGCGGATGCCGTGCCGGCGGCGGAAGAACGATAGGGGTTACATTATCAGAAAAAATAAATTTTGCATCATATGGCCGGTCAAACAAAAAATAAAACTGGTGCTGCGGGTATTGTTTGGTAAGCCTGCTAAAGATTTCTTTTATAAAATACCCATATCCTTCCAGACTTTCTTTTAGTAAAAAACGCGTATTTACTACTACTATCATAGCTGCCAAAGTTATAAGTGCCCTTCTTAATCATACCTGCTATTTAACTTCGCATTTAATATTTTTACTTTCGTTTCGCTTCTGAAAGCTATGGTTGTTGGGAAGAATATTTGATTAGCCTATATAAGAGAAAAATAAATTTTGGTAAATTTTTTCAGCAGTTTTACGGGGTATGTTCATTTTGTTCAACAAAAGGAAATAAAAATTGGGGATTTAATTTATAGGAATATGGCTGTGTTGGCTTGGTATTATATTTGTTAATAATTGAGTGTTGTTAGTGATATTTTACTTTTTGAACTTATTATAAACGACCTCTTAGGTGGAAGAGGATGGTGGCTTGTAAAAGGGGACCTTGATGAAAGGCCCCTTTCTTTTTGCCCATTCCTTTTCATAAACAGGCTTCTGGCTTCTGCAATTAAGCCACTTTGATACACTTTACTTAGCAATAAAATAATATAAGTCAAATTTGCGTTGTAGCTTTACATGGTAAAATAACAGCGCAGCTATTAGCTACTAAAAAGCTAATCTTGCAATGCCAGTAGCTTAACGGGAACAATAGCTGTTATGTGCTTTATTTACAGGAATCCGCATTTTGTTTTATAATATTGTATTTTAGAGCACAAAGCATTTTGATACATTTGTTTCTCCCTAACATTTTTTAATGGAATATAACACTGCAAGAAATTACCTGGAAATGCGTGAATATGGCCGTCATATTCAAAAGATGGTAGAGCATTTATTAACGATAGAAGATCCCGAACTGCGCCAGCGCAACGCTCATGTTTTGATTGAATTAATGGGATTTGTAAATCCGCATTTAAAGAACGTGGAGGATTTCCGTCATAAACTTTGGGATCATCTTTTCCTGATCGCCAATTTTAATTTAGATGTGGAATCGCCCTATCCGATACCTACCCGCGAAAAACTGAAGGCCAGGCCAAAGCCGTTGCCTTATCCAAAAAGGCATCCTAAATTTTCGCACCTGGGTAAAAACCTGGAGCTGGTAATTGATAAAGCATTGGGTGAAGAAGATCCGCAAAAACGCCAGGGGTTTGCCAACGCTATTGCCTACTACATGAAGCTGGCGTACAGCAACTGGCATAAGGATACCGTGCATGATGATGCGATACAAAGTGAGCTTACCAATATTACCAAAGGCCAGTTGGAATTTACCAATACGCCTTACGTAAAAGCCTACCGGCCGCAGCCGGAGCGGGAAGGACGCGATCGTAATGGTTATGGAAGACAGCAGCGGGGCAAGTTTCAGCAGCGCAGCAGTAATGCAGGCGGCCGTAATGATAACCGCAACGGCAGTAATAGCAAATACGGGAAAAAAAGATTTTAACGGAACGAAGACCCGTTCAGCATATTAAAAGCTGGTTGTTTGCTGCAATCAGCTTTTTTGTTTTAAGCAGATACCGTTTAAATCAGCGGCTTACTTAATTTTATTAATAAATCCATATCATGTCATCTTTTGAAGTAATAGGCGGAACTAAATTAAAAGGAGAGATCAAACCGCAGGGTGCTAAAAACGAAGCCCTGCAAATTATCAGTGCGGTATTGCTTACTGCCGATAAAGTAACCATCACCAATATACCCGATATTATTGACGTAAACCTGTTGATAGAACTGCTGAAAGAAATGAACGTAAAGGTAGAAAGGCCGCAAAGAGATACCTGCATCTTTCAGGCAGATGATGTGAATATTGATTATTTAAAAAGCGAAGAATTTAAGCGAAAAAGCGGACGGCTTCGCGGTTCGGTAATGCTGGCCGGGCCTATGCTGGCCCGCTTTCATAAAGCCTATATTCCAAAACCAGGTGGCGATAAAATTGGCCGCCGCCGGCTGGATACACATATACTAAGCTTCGAAAAAATGGGTGTAAAATTCAACTACGATTCCAGCGATGGCTTTTTTCACCTGGAAGCCCCCCATTTAAAAGGCACCTATATGTTATTAGACGAACCTTCGGTAACCGGAACGGCCAATATAATAATGGCGGCTGTGATGGCCGAAGGTACCACTACTATATACAATGCTGCCTGCGAGCCTTACATACAGCAGCTATGCAAAATGCTCAATCATATGGGCGCCAATATCAGCGGCATCAGCAGTAATTTACTTACTATACAAGGGGTAGAAAAACTGCATGGCACCTCGCACCAAATGCTGCCGGATATGATTGAAATCGGGTCGTTTATAGGCCTGGCTGCAATGACGCAAAGTGATATAATTATAAAAGATGTCAACCATGAAAACCTGGGTATCATTCCGGAAAAGTTTCAGCAATTGGGAATTAAAATGAGTATTACAGGGGATGATATCCATATTCCTGAACAGGATTTATATGAAATACAAACTTATCTTGATGGCGGAACGCTTACCATATACGACCATCCATGGCCGGGCCTTACACCCGATTTACTCAGTATTATGCTGGTGGTGGCTACACAGGCAAAGGGCTCGGTTTTAATTCATCAAAAGATGTTTGAAAGCCGGCTGTTTTTTGTAGATAAACTAATTGATATGGGAGCCCGCATTATTTTATGCGATCCGCACCGGGCGGCGGTTATAGGGCTCGAACGTAAGTTTAAATTACGTGGTATCAATATGACAAGTCCCGACATTCGTGCTGGCGTAGCCCTGCTGATTGCTGCGTTAAGTGCCGAAGGGAAAAGTACCATCCAGAATATCGATCAAATTGACAGGGGCTACCAATATATAGACACCCGGTTACAACAATTAGGCGCCCAGATAAAAAGAGTATAGCACGTAAAATCTATCAGCTATTTAATATTAGCCACAACTTACAATAGAAGTTAGGCTAATATTTTTATTCCTCTTTATAAGCGAAATAGTGCTCTATTTTGATGTAAAAATCAGACACGATAGTTTTCGTACATCTTCTTATTTCTCCATTCATCTTTTCCTATTCCTGTTAGTGTAGTTTACCCGTCTGGTGCACGGAATTCTTCTGTTTTTTGATGAAAAGAACAGGATATGAAGAAGAATTTATTACTCATAATCAGTATAATCTTAACCACTTTTTCCTTTGCTCAAATGCAGAAGGGGGAAGTAACTACTGCTATAACCAATGAAAAGACAGAGGTAGAAGCCGCCACAGCAGAACTTTTAAAAAGTAGCGATTCCAGCTTAGTGAAAACGGCCTTAAGCGATAAAGCCGGGTTGGTAGTATTTGAAAATATAAATGCGGGTTCTTACCTGCTTCGGGTAAGCTTAGTTGGATATGCCACTCAATATTCACCACTGTTTACCGTAACAGAAAGCCAGGCAGGTGTAGCCCTTCCTGCCATTACCCTGACTGCAAAAGCTGCCACTCAATTACAGGGGGTAACGGTAACGGCTAAAAAACCTTTCATACAAAAGTTAAATGACAGGCTGGTGGTGAATGTAGAAGGCAGTATTGTAAGTACCGGCAGCACGGCTATGGATGTATTGGAACGTTCGCCGGGTATTACCATCGATCAAAACGATAACATCAGTTTGCGTGGAAAATCAGGCGTTATCATTATGGTAGATGGAAAGGTGACACCCATGTCCGGCACCGACCTGGCAAATTACTTGAAAGGAATGCCCTCAGGCACTATTGAGCGCATTGATATTATTACTAACCCTTCGGCTAAATATGATGCAGCCGGTAATTCGGGTATTATTGATATTCATTTAAAAAAAGATCAGCGGTTTGGCGCTAATGGCACTTTTACTGCGGGCTTCGGGCAAGGTGTTTATCCAAAAGCCAATACGGGCGCCACTTTCAATTACCGCAATAAAAAGATAAACTTTTTTGGCAACTATAATTATGCGTACCGCGAGCAGTATAATAATTTGGTATTGCGGAGAGACTTTTTCAATAATGGAAAATTCTCCAGTGCTTATGATCAGGATAACAATATTAAACTGCCTTTTCAAACGCATGCAGCCCGTATAGGTGCCGATTTCTTTCCTAGTAAAAAAAACATTATAGGTGTTGTAGTCAACAGCAACTTCTTTCATGTAAACAGAACCAATAACAACAGCTCTATTGTAATTGGAGAAGAAAATACACCTGTATCCAGCTTTGTAACCAGCGCATGGGGTAAAGAACGTTTTAACAATACAGTAGGTAACATCAACTTTAAGCATACTTTCGACAGCACCGGGAAAGAGCTTACGGCAGATGCAGATTACGGCGTATTTACTTCCAACGGGTTGTCTAACAATCACACTAATTACTACCATTTAAATGGTAACAAAGAAAGACCGGATTATATTTTAAATGGAGACCAGACGGGCAAGCTTACTATCAAATCGGCAAAAGCAGATTATACCAATCCCTTGAAGCATAGTGCCAAACTGGAAGCCGGTCTGAAGTGGAGCTTTGTTTCATCGGATAATGATGCACTTTTTTATGACTACAGTAGTGGTACTGCCAAATATGATTCTGGCAAAAGCAATCACTTTTTATACCAAGAAAACAATAACGCCGCATATGTAAATTATAGCAAAGAATTTAAAAAGTTCAACTTGCAATTGGGCTTACGGGGTGAACAAACAAATTATAAAGGGCGTCAGGCAGTAGGTAATGTAAGTTTTGATTCCAGTTACCTGAAGCTGTTCCCCAGCATGTTCTTCAATTATAAGCTGAAAGAAAATCAAACAATCGGTGTATCTGTCAGCCGACGTATTGACCGCCCAAGCTATAACCAGTTAAATCCTTTTTTGTTTCTGCTGGATGTGAGTACGTATAGTACCGGCAATCCCTATCTAAAGCCGCAGTTCACCTGGTCTTACGAATTAAGCTATACCTTAAAACAATTGAATATTGCTGCTAATTACAGCCATACTATTGATGATATTACAAATGTTGTATCGCCGGATCTGGCATTAAGTAGCGGACAAAATAAAGTAACGGTTCAAAGCCCCCGTAACCTTAGTACTCATGATCATTATGGTTTTACAGTTGCTGCTCCTGTTAAGATTGCCAGTTGGTGGAACATGATTAACAATGGAAATGTTTATTACAATTATTACAATGCCTTTCTAGCTAATACTGCTTTAAACAAGGGTGGTGTGGCCTGGGATATGAGCTCGAATAATACATTTACCTTCAAAAAAGGCTGGACCAGTGAGCTAAACTTCAACTACAACTCAAAGGCACTTTACGACTTTTTTACAGCAGCACCCCGTTGGCAATTATCCGCCGGTGTCCAAAAATCCATATTGCAAAACAAAGGCACTTTGCGTTTAAATGTTACGGATATCTTTTTAACCAATCTGGGAAAAGGCGTTATTCAGTATACGGATTATTATGAGCAATGGCACGCTAACAGGGATTCCAGAGTAGCTACTTTAACGTTTACCTACCGCTTTGGTAATAATAAAGTAGCCGCTGCCCGCCGCAGAACTACCGCCTCGGAAGAAGAAACAAGAAGAGCAGGGAACTAATACTAGTGAATGGCCAATAAGCAACTCCTTATTGGCCATTCACTAGTGCCCTCAATAATTAATTTTTGCCTGCGAGTGCTGTAACAGTTGCAGATGCGATTGAACGGCAGCCATTGGGTGTTTTTTTAAAAACTGCTGAAGGTGTTTGTAAAAATGGCTGTAATCGTAATAACCAAAATCGCTGTACCGGAATGTATCCGGGTTATCTGTTAACCAGGTGATGGCTTTTCGTATCCGCATTATTTGCAAAGCCTGCTTACTGCTGATGCTGGTAGTACTTTCAAAGTAACGATGGAGGGTTCGCGGACTGATAGCATATTTATCAGCCAGGGCTTCTATTGAAATAGTAAACTCATTGTTCTTATAGCAATCCTGCAATACCTGTGTTACAATATTCACCTCTTTCAAAGAGCCGGAATATTTTTCGATAATTGAATTATAATATGCTGATAGAATATCCACTCTGCTCCAAAACGAAGCAGCACTTTTTACATTATCTACTACCTTCCTGTCAATTAAATAGGCCAGCGGAAAAATGTATTCTTTATACTCGGAAAAGTTGATCTTCTTTTCGAAAATAACAGGCGAAACCTTAAACTTGATTCCAAATATTTTATTACCGGTTGAGTGATGGCAGGCAATGTTTTTATAGCGGGGCAGAAAGCCGTCCGATCTTACTTCAAAAGCTTTATTCTCCAGCTGCATAGTAAAAGGCGTACCCAGATTAATTAAGTAGGTATAGCCGATATCGGGGTACAGCACATCCGAAAAGCCGGCAGGGTGCTGAGGCCACAGTAATTCAAAATCAGTTTCCCAAAAGAAATCAATAAACCGCGCTAAGGAATGTTTTGCCTTTTTTCGGTGGTAGCAATATTCAAAGTGGTCCCGGTTAAAAAATTCAATGTGTTGTAAGGTTGATTTCACTGGCAATTTAAAATTAAGTTTTTTAGCGCTATTCTTGCAAACCGAAAAAAATCTAAAAGGCAAACGATTACCTTCGCACCACTCATTTAAGGCCGCGTATGAATGCACACGGAAAAATAATTATCATCACCGCACCTTCCGGTGCCGGAAAAACAAGTATCACCCATTATTTATTGGGCTTATTTCCGGACAGGCTGGCGTTTTCCATATCCGCCGCCACCCGCCCGCCCCGGAGCAATGAAAAAAATGGTGCTGATTATTATTTTATGAGTGAAGAAGAGTTTACGCATAAAGTGCAGCACGAAGAATTTATAGAGTGGGAGATGGTATATGAAGGCAAATATTATGGCACGTTAAAAGCCGAAATTGAACGTATATGGCAGCAAAATAAAATACCCTTGCTGGATATTGATGTAAAAGGCGCCATCCATGTGCAGCAACAGTTTACCGATACCACCCTTTCCTTATTTATAGAGCCGCCTTCTATTGAAGAACTAAAACGACGGCTTACCGGTCGCGGTACGGAAAATACCGAATCGGTAGAAGCCAGGATAAACAAAGCGGCTTACGAGCTTTCCTTTAAGCACTCGTTTAACCGCGTGATAATAAACACCGATCTAACAAAAGCCTGCAAGGAAGCAGCCGCAATTGTAGGTAAATACATACTGGAAGGAAAGATATAATAGTTATAAATACAAATGATGTTCTATACTTCATAAACCTTCCCTGTTGACTTATTTCCTGCCATATCTATATTTTATATCTTTACGACAATGATAATAGCTGCAAGCATATTAATATGGTTTTTTGTAACCATTATTATGATGGGGTTTTTTTCCGGCATCGAGATGGCTTTTTACAGCGCCAACCGCTTTGGTATTGAGCTTAAAAAGAAACAGGGCCGGCCGGGCGGCGAAATCTTATCCCGCTTTATAGAAAATCCCCAATTATTTTTAGGTACTACGCTTATAGGCTTTACGCTGTTTCTGGCGGCTTTTACATTATTGTTTAGCACTGTTACCGATCCGCTATGGAATATCATTGGCCTGCAATCCGATGTAGCCCGCCTGGTTATAGATATTGTTTTAGCCACATTTATTGTATTGCTGCTGGCGGAGTTTATACCTAGAGCCATATACAGGGCACATAGTAACTTCATTCTTTCCCGGCTGGTATGGATCATTAACCTGTTTTATCTTTTACTGCAACCTTTAGCAAGCATGCTGATTAATTTGGCCGACTGGATATTGAAGTACATGTTCAATGTGCGGCTAAAGGAAAAAGAAGAAGCTTTTGTACGCAGCGACCTGGAAACACTGTTTCAAAAAAATAATGATGGCGAATTTGAACCGCAGGATGTTAATACGGAGTTATTTGAAAACGCACTGGAACTGCCCAAAATTAAAATACGCCAGTGCCTGGTGCCGCGCAAAGAGGTAATTGGTATTGACAGCAATACGGACCTGGATGTGGTTACAAATAAGTTTGTAGAAACCAAGCTAAGCAAACTGATAGTATATGAAGGCAACATTGATAACATTGTAGGATATATTCATCAATTGGATTTATTTAAAAGGCCTGCCAACATACAAACGATCCTGCTGCCTATACCGGCGGTGCCGGAAAGTATGAGTGCTACAGACCTCATTAATAAGTTTACCAAAGAAGGTAAAAGCATTGCCTGGGTGGTAGATGAATTTGGCGGTACTGCCGGTATTGTAACGATGGAAGACGTGCTGGAAGAGATTTTTGGAGAAATACAGGATGAATATGACAGCGAGGAGTTTGTAGAAAAAAGGCTTTCTGAAAACGAATATATTTTTTCGGGCAGGCTGGAGTTGGATTACTTGTCGGAGAAATATGGGCTGGAATTTCCTAACAATGAATCCGAAACCTTGTCCGGTTTTATCATCAATCATTATGAAACAATTCCGCAGCAAAAAGAGCGCATTATTATTGACGATTACGAATTTGATATCTTAAGCGTCAGCGATACCCGTATAGAAATGACCAAGCTTAAGATATTAAAGTAATACATAAAGCAGCGCTGTAACCATTTATTTAAAACCGGGCTAATTAAATATTCGTAAATGTTACGCCTGTCGGATGACGGGCTTTTGTTTGTAGGAAGTGATACTTCTATCTTTGCTCACTTTAAACGCTACTGATGTCTTTATCAATTTTCAAGAGGGGTAATAATGACGAACGGGCCGAAATGTCGTTCATTGAACATTTAGATGTACTACGCAGCCATATCTTTCGTTCGGTAGTGGCCATTGCTATAGGAGCGGTGGTGGTAGGCTATTTCAATAAATTTTTTATCAAAAAAGTATTGCTGGGACCTACGCATACCGATTTTCCTACCTATGGTTTGCTGTGTAAATTCGGAACCTTTCTTCATATCGGTAAATCGCTGTGCATGACAGGGGCGGGTGTAAAAATGCAAAGCACCGCGGTGGCTACCCAGTTTAGTATGTGGATTACCATTGTGCTGGTGGGCGGCATCATTATAGCGTTCCCGTTTATTTTTAATGAGTTCTGGAAGTTTGTAAAACCGGCGCTTACAAAAAAGGAGCTGTCAAAAACAAGAGGCGTCATTTTTTGGGTTTCGTTTTTATTTTTTACCGGTGTAGCTTTTGGCTATTTTATTATAGCGCCTTATACCTTAAACTTTTTTGCCAATTTTCAACTGGATGAAAACATCGAGAACCGCTGGACGATTGCCAGTTATATTGATACGATGATTCCGCTGATATTAGGAAGCGGCCTTGCTTTTCAGCTACCGCTGGTGGTTTTCTTTTTGGCTAAAGTAGGTGTGGTGAATGCTACCTATTTAAAAGCCATTCGCCGCTATGCTATTGTGGTAATATTTATTGTAGCAGCCATTATTACGCCTGGCCCTGATGTGGTGAGCCAAATGACGGTAGCGCTGCCGCTTTTACTTTTATACGAAGTAGGTATTGTACTGGCACGACGTGTAGAAAAAGAAAAAGCAAAAGAAGAACTGGAAGAATGGAGTTGATAAACTTAAATTGATTTCATATTAGATATTCGATTTTCAGATTTTTCCTGCTTTGTTACTTTCAAAAAAATTGATACGATGCAAACAACATTTGATAGAACAAAACCGGTAGCCATAGGCTCGGACCACGCCGGGTTTGAATATAAAACCATAGTAATTGAACTATTGGAAGGGATGGGTTTCCATGTAAATGATGCAGGAACTTACGATGTTCAATCGGTAGACTATCCCGACTTTGCCCACCCGGTAGCTCATATGGTAGAAAATGGCGACGCATGCTGCGGCATGCTGCTTTGCGGAAGCGGCAATGGAGTGGCTATTACTGCCAACAAACACGCCGGCATACGGGCAGCACTATGCTGGACAGGCGAAATAGCGGCACTTGCCCGGCAGCACAATAATGCCAATATTCTTTGCATACCGGCACGCTTTGTATCCGTAACCGTAATGGAAGAAATGATAACTGCTTTTTTAAACACGGATTTTGAAGGCGGCCGTCACGAAAAACGCGTTGAAAAGATGAGAGTATAACTTTTAAACTGAAATATTATAATGAAATTTCTTTTACTGCCTTGTTCTCTTTTAATTGCGATGATTGGCTACGCCCAAAAAAGCAGCAACCCACAACCCTTTGCCAAAATAATAACCGCTGCCGATTTAAAAAAGAACTTGTATGTAGTAGCCGGGCCCGAAATGGAAGGACGGGAAACTGCTACAGCCGGCCAGCGAAAAGCGGCGGCTTTTATTGAAAATGACTTTAAGGAGTTGGGATTGCTTCCCGGTAATAAAGACAGCTACCAGCTTTTCTATAACGTGTACCAGGATTCCTTAGCCGGAGCCAGTATAGAAGTAAACGGGAAGCCTTTCCAATTAAATAAGGATTTCAGTTTGCTGCCAAACTATATTTCGGCAACCATGCGTTTCAGCGAATTTGTTTTGGTGGGCCAAAATGGAGCCGATAGCTTAAATAATGCAGACGTGGCAGGAAAGCTGGTGGTAATTATGGCCAATACACCTGCAGGTTTTCAGGGTTTCCGTCGCATTTATAATTCAGTGCTTCAGCACAAAGGAATTGCTGCGGTAGCTATCGTGAATGATACGTACGCAAAATCAGGATATTACAAAAAGACTATTGACCAGTCACTGAGCCAGTTTGAACCGTCAATTAAACCGCAACGCTTTTTTATTTCACAAGAAATGGCCCAGGCTCTTTTAGATAGCAATCATGTTGAGGAAAATGCTACCGGCGTCAAAACCTACAAGGCTAATGTATTGCTGGATGTACAAAAGGTGAAGGCCGCCACCTTACAAAGCAGCGATGTGGTAGGTATATTGCCCGGTACGGATTTAAAAGATCAATATGTAGTGATCAGCGCCCACTACGATCATTTGGGCAAAAGAGGCGACTCGGTTATATATTATGGCGCCGATGATGACGGATCAGGAACGGTAAGCATCTTGCAAATTGCCAAAGCTTTTGCCAAAGCCAAAGCAGCGGGTAAGGGTCCGCGCAGGAGCATTTTGTTCCTGGCCAATAGCGGTGAAGAAAAGGGCTTGTGGGGTTCTGAATATTTTACAGACCATCCTACCATTCCGCTGGATAAAACCACTGTTGATCTGAATATTGATATGATAGGCCGCACCGACAGCAGCCGCAAACAAGGCGATTCCAGCAACTATGTATATGTGGTAGGCGATGATAAATTAAGTTCTGATCTGCACACCATCAGCGAAGCGCAAAATAAAAAATACACTAAGATGGAGCTGGATTATAAGTACAACGATCCAAACGATAAAGAAATGATTTATTACCGCAGCGACCATTACAACTTTGCTAAAAACGGAGTGCCTATTATATTTTACTATGATGGTATGCTGGGCGCTGATTATCACAAGCCTACCGACACACCCAATAAAATAAATTATAACCTGATGGCTAAAAGAGCGCAGTTGGTGTTTTATACAGCCTGGGATATGGCAAACAGGGATGAGATGCTTAAGCGGGATATTCCATTAGATAACAGCACAGCTAACAGATGAGTTAGGCAATTTAAATTTTAAAAGCGGAGAATAAAAACTCCGCTTTTTTTGTAAAAATTAAAATCTTTTTAAACTTTCTTGTCTGCAGGCGGTCTACTTATCTAGTTTCGAATTACCCTTATGAAGATGGCTATGATTTCAATATCATATTATAATCCCTACTCTTCTATATAAAACCCCGGCATAACCGGGGTTTTCTTTTATTGATTTTTTCTGCTTGTTTACCAGCCCAGTATATAGGCAAATACCAGCGGCGCTACAATGGTAGCATCACTTTCAATAATAAATTTGGGAGTATGAATATCTAACTTTCCCCAAGTAATTTTTTCATTAGGATGTGCACCGGAATAAGAACCATATGACGTAGTAGAATCTGATATCTGGCAGAAATAACTCCAGAATGGTATTTCATGCATTTCCAGATCCTGGTACATCATCGGCACCACGCAGATGGGAAAATCACCGGCTATGCCGCCGCCAATCTGGAAAAAACCAATGCCTTTTCCGCTGCTATTGTCTTTATAGTAATTAGCCAGGTACACCATATATTCAATACCACTCTTCATGGTGCTGGCTTTGATTTCGCCTTTATATACAT
>JAICHT010000054.1 GCA_025924755.1 Chitinophagaceae bacterium
TACTACCGACACCGCCGGCTCATTGCGGGCTATTGAAATAAAGGCTGATGTGAATATGAAAGTCACCCGTGTAGATGGCATTTATACTGCCGATCCGGAAAAGGATTTTACTGCCACCCGCTACGAAACGGTTACGTTTGCGGAATGTATATCTAAAAACTTAAAAGTAATGGATATGACGGCGTTTACCCTGTGCATGGAAAATACGCTGCCTATCGTGGTTTTTGATATGAACAAACCGGGCAACCTGCGTTTGGTGGTTACCGGCGAAAAAGTAGGAACACTCGTTTCTGCCTAAAATTTAAGTGTTTTTGCTATAGTAGAATTACAAAAAAGTATGTAGCTTGTCGGCTTAATTACCGGAGCAACTGCCTTATGTTAATTACCATAGCCTTTAACCTAATTGATATTGTTATCCTGCAACTCGGGGCTATTATTTTTGGTGTGGCCCTGCACTTTTTTTTAGTAAGCCGTAAAAATTTAAAACAAGCATTAGCGCCTGCAAAAAAGTCTTTTTCGCCGCAACAGGGGGCTTTAAAAGAAACGCCTAAGCAGCGGCCATTATTTAGTTTTCCCACGCAGTTACAAACAACCCCGCCAAAAAGAAAAACAGTAGAAGAAAATGTGTCTTATCCTTCTTCTTTTACTAAACGCAGCAACTCAAAAGATGAGTCCATTGACTCTTTTAAAGAATCCGTTTTGCAGCAACAAAGATCATTGAACAGTTTTTTGCATAATATGGAAAGCCTGCAAAGCGAAGAAAATAACCAATTGCAAAAACAGATCAATAAGCTAAATGTTTTATTGGAAAAAAAAGAATCTGAACTGGAGAGTGCGAAAGAACAAGCTGCTATTGCGCAAAAGATGGCTGCCCGCATTGATGAAGTATATAAAGAGTTTGACTGGTTACAAAGTAAACTGGCCGGGCTGGAAAAGCAGGCTAAAGAAGCAACGAACCTTGCTATAGAACTGGAAGATGCCCGGCAGGCATATGCGCAACTGGAAAAAGATATTGTAAGAAAGCAGGAGAAACTGGAATATACGGTATCAGAGAACCAGCGCCTGCATCAGCAGCTTAGCGAAACAGAAGATAAGCTGACGGAAGCAAATTTGCAGCGGCAGCAATTAATAAAGAAAATGCAATCGCTGCAGGATATGAACAGCGATATGCAAAATATCACTGATACCAATAAGAAGCTGCAAACTGAACTGCGGCGCATTGGCGAACTGGAAAGCATGCTGACCATGATGCAGGAAGAACGGTCGCAATTATTAAAGCGCCCGTTTAAATAATATAGCGCCGGCACCAGTAACTTTATGCATTATTTTTTAATATGGATCATGCTATAGCCAACCTGCGCAAAGAATATTTATCACAACATTTACTGGAAAAAGATGTAGCGGCCGACCCGGTCAGCCAGTTTAAAACCTGGTGGCATCAGGCGGTGCAGAGTGCCATTTTAGAACCCAATGCCATGACGCTGGCTACTGCATCTGCGGATGGTTTGCCATCAGCACGTATTGTATTATTAAAAGGGTTTAGCAACAAAGGCTTTGTGTTTTTTACCAACTACAACAGCTTTAAAGGTCAGCAGCTGGAAGCGAATCCAAAAGCCTGCCTGGTATTTTTTTGGAAAGAGCTGGAAAGACAAGTGCGCATAACCGGTGCTGTTAGTAAAGTGGCTGAGGAGGAAAGTGATGCTTATTTTAACTCCAGGCCTGAAGGCAGCCGTGTAGGAGCATGGGCTTCGCCGCAAAGCCAGGTAGTGCAAGACAGGCAATGGCTGGATGAGAACTATAAAAGTTTAGCGATACAGATGGAAGGAAAACCTATTAGCCGGCCACCACACTGGGGCGGCTATATTGTACAACCGGTGCTTATTGAGTTCTGGCAGGGACGTGCCAGCCGCCTGCACGACCGGATACAATATACGATGCAGGAAGATGGAAGTTGGGCAATAGAACGCTTAGCGCCGTAGGTAAAGATGAATGATGAATTATGAGTTATGAATGATAAGTATGCGTTTTTAACTCATATATTTTACTGATAATAATAGATCCGATAAATCATAATTTATAATTCATCATTCATAATTCATCATTACTTTTCCTTCTTTTCAGTAGTGGCTTTCTTTACATTTGCGGGTCTTGATTTGCCAAAAGAACCTTTAAATATCTTTCCTTTTTTTGTTTTTTTATCACCTCTGCCCATTTTCTAAATTTTAATTTTGTGGTTTAATAAAGTTTATAAAAAAGCCTCGCATGAGCGAAGCTTTTCTTATGCAAGGCTGCAAGCTACTACATTTTTCCTGCAAGTTCCTTACCAGCTTTAAAACGGGCTACTTTTCTTGCTTTGATTTTAATTACTTCGCCGGTTTGCGGATTGCGGCCATTGCGGGCAGCACGTTTGGAAACAGAAAAAGTTCCGAAACCAACCAGGGTAACTTTATCACCTTTTTTCAATGTTTTAGTTACTGCATTCACAAAAGAATCCAGGGCAGTGTTTGCCTGGGTTTTTGTAATGCCTGCTTCGTCAGCAATTTGTGCAATCAATTCAGCTTTGTTCATAGTTATCTTTTTAAGATTGTGTGCAACAAAAATAGACGGTTTTTTTATCTAACAAAATAATTTAGTACAATTTTTAAATTTTTAAGAATCCGTAGAACTCAGGCGGGGTAAGGGTTTTGCCTGATATATAAAAGTTGGCATTTGTTTGGTACCGGAGACTTAACAGCTGAAAGCTGCATGGAGCAAGGCTTTCAGCTGTTAAGTTCAAATGCAGGCGCAGCAAGGCTTTGAGCTTGCCTGCAAATAAGAGGAACAAAAAATAGAAAGGTTTTATTCTTGTATCACTTCCATAATAGTACTAAAATCCACTACGCCTTCACCCCATTTATTATACGACGCCTGGTTAAAATAACCTTCAAACTCATTACTGTATTTGGTGTAAGCGGCTAAATCCGAAGCCCGGAATTGCACCGCATAGGTAGGGCCTTCGGTATCATCTACTTCCAGCAATCTTACCAGCGTGTAAGCGGTAAAGCAGGTAGTGGCTAATATAGCCGGCACCTGTTCTTTTACAAACCACTGAAGCCATTCTTCTGCAATAGCCTTATCTACTTTTAAAGTGGTGTGGTAAATAATCATCGTCTTTAATTTAAGTGGTCTACATCCACCTCAGCAAATACCGGGCAGTGGTCACTGTGTTTAATACCAGGGTAAATCTCTGCATCCTTTACGTAGGTTTGCAACGGTTCGGTTACGCTGATATAGTCAATACGCCAGCCTTTATTAGCCAGCCGCACACTTGGAAACCGCTGGCTCCACCAACTATAGCGGTGAGGGTCGGGACGATGTATTCTAAAAGAATCGACCCAACCATTGCCATATAGTTGGTCCATCCAGGCTCTTTCCTGTGGTAAAAAGCCACTCAACGTTTTATTACGCACCGGATCATGAATGTCTATCTCTTTATGGGCAATATTATAGTCGCCGCAAAGAATAATATGAGGATGTGTTTGGCGTAGCTGCTGCAGGTAATTATAAAATTCTTCCAGCCACTGATACTTGTAGGTTTGGCGAAGATCACCCGAAGTGCCGGATGGGAAATAGGCGTTAATTAATCGCAGTTTACCAAAGTCAAGTTGTATCACCCTGCCTTCCTCATCGCTTACCTGGTGGCCGGTACCGCACTTTACATCATCCGCTTTTATTTTTGAAAATACGGTGACGCCGCTATAGCCTTTCTTTTGTGCACAAAACCAATAATCATGATAGCCTAAATCATTAAACAGCTTTGTATCTACGTCCGATTGCTGCGCTTTAGCCTCCTGTATGCATATTACATCGGCTGGGTGCGTTTGCAGCCACTCAATAAATCCTTTTTTAATAGCGGCTCTTATGCCATTTACATTGTAGCTGATGACTTTCATAATACAAAAATAATAGTTGCAAAAGAAGTAAAAATTCAAAAGTAAAAAGTAGTTTAAACCTTTGATGATCGTTAGCAGCGGATAGATGACAGATAATAGTATATTTCAAACCCGGAGTAATCATCACCTATCATGGGCTATCATTCATCCGTGGTATTATTTTTTATTTGTACTAAGCAATGGCGAAACAAAAGCGCATCATCCAGCCCAGCCAACAAGTTTATTTGGACGGACCCAAAAGCAGGGGTTACGAGTTGTTGTTTGCAGTGAGAGTATTTCTGCAATTTATAAAAGGTTTTCGCAGCCTGCATTTTGTAGGGCCTTGCATTACCGTATTTGGCTCTGCACGTTTTAACGAAGGTCATAAATTTTACCAGGTAGCCCGGGAGTTTGGAAAGCGCATTGCCGAACTGGGCTTTACTACTATGACGGGCGGTGGCCCCGGTATTATGGAAGCTGCTAACCGCGGCGCTTTTGAAAGCGGTGGTATGTCGGTGGGGTGTAATATTCAACTACCTTTTGAGCAGGCCCACAACCAATATATGCAGCGCTGGGTAACGTTTCAGTACTTTTTTGTACGCAAAGCTCTACTTATAAAATACTCCTATGCTTTCATCATTATGCCGGGGGGCTTTGGTACGATGGACGAATTTTTTCAAACACTTACCCTGGTACAAACCAAAACCATCACTACCTTTCCACTGGTTTTATTTGGCAAAGAATACTATCAATCGTTGATGAACGTGATGCTGGATATGGCCGACAAAGGAACCATAGCAAAAGAAGATATGGCGCTGGTATTGCTAACCGATGATGTGGATGAAGCGATAGCCCATATTTCAAAATATATTAGGCAGAACTATAAAATAAAACCACGGCGCAGCTATTGGTGGCTATTTGAAAAAAGATAATACTCAATACAATTTTTTGTACTAAGCTTTTGAATAACTATAAGGCTACCGTTGCGTCGCACCCTGCATCTGCAGCAAGCATTTCAGCAGTTTAAAATGCAAATGTTATATTATCAATTGTTGCCTGTACAATTACCATAAAGCTATTATGTTTGCATCCTTATTTTGTAAATATGGAAAATGTAAAAGCAATCATATTCGACCTGGGCGGTGTATTAATTGACTGGAATCCGGATTATGTATTTGATAAATTGTTTGAGGATAAAGAACAAAAAAAACATTTCTTTCAAAACGTTTGCACACCTGATTGGAACGAAGAGCAGGACGCCGGACGTTCGTTAAAAGAAGCCACGGAAACGTTGGTAATGCAACACCCCGAATGGCAGGAATATATTGAAGCCTATTATGGCCGATGGGAAGAAATGTTGGGCGGGCCTATCAAAGGCACAGTGGAAGTATTTAAGCAATTAAAAGAAAAAGGTCAGTATCAGTTCTATGCATTGACCAACTGGAGTGCCGAACTGTTCCCTATTGCACTGGACCGCTACGATTTTTTGCATTGGTTCGACGGCCGGGTGGTAAGCGGTGAAGAAAAAATGCGCAAGCCATCACAGCAATTTTATAATCTTCTTTTGGAACGCTACAATTTAAGAGCAGCCGAAACGCTTTTTATTGATGATAACCTTCGCAATGTGCATGCAGCCGAAGCTATTGGTATTAAAAGCATTCCTTTTCAATCGCCGGAGCAATTGAAAGCGGAATTACAGAATTTACGGGTGCTTTAATCCAATACCGGTCGCAGCCATCTTTCCATTTCTTCAGCAGGCATGCCTTTACGGTTGGTATAGTCTTTTAGCTGGTCTTCTTTTATTTTACCTACACCAAAATACTGGCTTTGCGGGTGCGCTATATACCAGCCGCATACCGAAGCTGCGGGATGCATGGCCAGGCTTTCGGTAAGTTCAATACCTGCGTTTTCAGTAGCGTTTAATAAAGAAAATAATTTGCGCTTTTCCGTATGGTCGGGGCAGGCAGGATAACCCGGTGCCGGACGGATGCCCTGGTATTCTTCCTTAATTAATTGTTCATTGGTAAGATTTTCATCTTTGGCGTATCCCCAATATTCCTTGCGTACCTGATGGTGCAGGCACTCGGCAAACGCTTCCACTAATCTATCAGAAAGCACTTGCACCAATATCTTGTTATATTCGTCATTGTCTTTAATATAGCGTTCTCTATGGGTTTCCATGCCTTTGATAGTAACAGCGAAAGCACCCATATAATCAGAAGAATCTTTTCCTGGCTTTATAAAATCTGCTAACGAAAAGTTAGGCTGCCCGGCTGCTTTTTGAATTTGTTGGCGTAAAGATTCTAATTGTACCTCGCCCCCTTCTGTTTGTAAAGTAACAGTGTCTTTGTCATTACTGTAAGCAGGCCAAAAACCTATTACACCTTCAGCGGTAAACCACTTTTCATCCACAATTTTTTTCAACAAAGCTTTGGCATCATTATATAATTTGGTGGCTTCCGCACCTACCACTTTATCGGATAAGATATCAGGAAAACGACCATGCATTTCCCAGGCAATAAAGAAAGGCCCCCAATCAATATATTCAGCAATGGTAGCTATGTCAAAGCTTTTAAATACTTTGACGCCATCCACAGCAGGTTTTACAGGCTGATAGTTATCCCATTTAATAGCTACTTTGTTTTTTACAGCGTTCTCATAGGTTAAAAAAGCTTTGGCTGTTTTCTTCTTGGCAAACGTTTCCTTCAGGTCTGTATATTCCTTTGTCAGATTACTTAAAAAAGGCATTTTCTGCTCTGCATTTAACAAGTTACCAGCAACCGTAACACTACGGGAAGCATCTAATACATGCACCACGCCATTGTCATACTCAGGAGCAATTTTTACAGCCGTGTGCATACGGGAAGTAGTAGCACCACCAATTAAAAGGGGGAGCTTAAAATTGCGGCGTTTCATTTCACGGGCTACATGTACCATTTCGTCAAGCGAAGGTGTAATTAAGCCGCTTAAACCAATAATATCTACCTTTTCTTTTATAGCAGTTTCTAAAATTTTATCGGCAGGTACCATTACGCCTAAATCAATTACATCGTATCCATTACATCCTAATACTACGCCTACAATGTTTTTTCCAATATCGTGTACATCTCCTTTAACGGTAGCCAATAAAATTTTAGCAGCTCCGGCTGTTTCTTCATTTAGCGTACCGGCCGCCAAATGGGCTGCTTTGCGTTCTTCTTTTTCAGCTTCAATATAAGGAGTTAGAATAGCTACTGATTTTTTCATTACCCTGGCACTCTTCACTACCTGAGGTAAGAACATTTTACCGGCTCCAAACAAATCACCTACCACATTCATTCCATCCATTAACGGACCTTCAATTACATCTAACGGTTTGGGATATTTCTGTCGGGCTTCTTCGGTATCTGCATCAATATAATCGGTAATGCCATTTACTAAAGAATGTTTTAAGCGTTCTTCAACAGAAGTACTTCTCCACGCATCGTCTTTCTTTACTTCTTTGCCTTTTGCTTTTACGGTTTCGGCAAAAGTTACCAAACGTTCGGTAGCATCAGGGCGACGGTTAAGAATTACATCTTCACATAACTCTCTTAATTGCGGTTCTATTTCATCATAAACAACCAACTGACCGGCATTAACAATACCCATATCCATACCCGCTTTAATAGCATGGTAAAGAAAAACAGCGTGCATCGCTTCCCGAACCGTTTCATTGCCTCTAAAGGAAAATGATACGTTACTAACACCGCCGCTTACTTTGGTTAACGGCATTTTTTGCTTAATAATTCGGGTGGCTTCAATAAAGTCAACACCGTAATTATTATGTTCTTCAATGCCGGTGGCTATGGCAAATATGTTTGGGTCAAAGATGATATCCTGCGGTGCAAAGCCTACTTTTTCGGTTAATATTTTATACGCTTTTTCACTGATACTTACTTTTTTCTCTAAGGTATCGGCCTGGCCGTTTTCGTCAAATGCCATTACTACTACAGAAGCTCCATACGACTGGCAAATAATAGCTTGCTCGATAAACTTCTGTTCTCCTTCTTTCATGGAGATAGAGTTTACTATACATTTACCCTGCACACACTTTAAACCGGCTTCGATGATTTCAAACTTAGAGCTATCAATCATGATCGGAATTTTGGCAATATCCGGCTCTGCCTGTAACAGGTTCAAGTAAGTGGTCATTGCCTTTACCCCATCTAATAAGGCATCATCCATATTCACATCTAAAATCTGGGCACCGTTTTCTACTTGTTGACGGGCAACACTTAAAGCTTCTTCGTAATTATTTTCACGAATAAGACGGGCAAACTTTTTGGAACCGGTTACGTTGGTTCGTTCCCCTACGTTTACAAAGTTCGATTCCGGACGGATGACTAAGGGTTCAAGTCCTGCTAAGCGTAGATATGGTTTGATAATGATGTCAGACATTTTTGATAATCGGCTTTTTAAATTCTAATCAACTTTTGTTGCATTGCACTCTTGTACATTCTGTTTTCTATGCAACAACTAAGCTGTAATTGTACTATTTTCTTCTACTACGGGCAACTGCCGTGGTTTAATACCTTTTACCTGTTCTGCAATATGACGAATATGATCGGGTGTAGTACCACAGCAACCGCCTACAATATTCACAAACCCCTCAGCAGCCCATTCTTCTAAATGGTGGCTTGTGTCAGCAGGTTCTTCGTCATATTCGCCCATAGCATTGGGCAGACCGGCATTAGGATAAGCAGAAGTATAACAGGATGCTATTCCACTCAATTCTTCAATATGCGGACGCATTTCTTTAGCACCTAAGGCACAGTTTAAACCAATACTTAAAGGCTTGGCATGCAGTACCGACGTATAAAAGGCTTCTAAAGTTTGTCCGCTTAGCGTACGGCCGGAGGCATCGGTTATTGTACCACTGATCATCACCGGCAGTTCTTCCTTACCGGTATCCCGGAAATATTTTTTAATAGCAAAAATGGCAGCTTTGGCATTTAAGGTATCAAAGATGGTTTCAATTAATAGTAAGTCAACGCCACCTTCCACCAAACCTTTTACTTGCTCGTAGTAAGCATTCATTACCTCGTCAAAGGTTACAGCACGGTAGCCCGGATTATTAACGTCAGGTGAAAGCGATAAGGTTTTATTCATGGGGCCAATAGCGCCGGCCACAAATCGTTGTTCGTTGTTCGTTGATGGATGTTCGTTTGTAAACTCTTCAATAGATTGTCGGGCTATTTTAGCGGCGGCCACGTTAATTTCAAAAGCAATATCTTCCATGTGATAGTCAGCCATAGAAATACGCTGGGCATTGAAAGTGTTGGTTTCGATAATATCAGCCCCGGCTTCTAAATATTCTTTGTGGATGCCTTTGATAATATCGGGTTGTGTTAATGATAGTAAATCATTATTACCTTTTAAATCAGAAGGCCAATCTTTAAAACGTTCACCCCGATAGTCTTCTTCGGTAAGCTTATGGCGCTGAATCATAGTGCCCATAGCTCCATCAATAATCAGGATCCGTTGTTTTAATATATCACGAATGTTACTCATGTTGTTTCAATTTAGTAGCAGCGTATTGTTCGGGGGCGTTAAAGAGTGCGACGCTACAGGTGTACTATAGCAGCACTATTGCTGGTTTCGTTGCTATTACAGACCTATTAAACGACGGGAAACTTAGTGAAGATGTTTCTGGCGTTTATTAGTTCTGTTTTTACCGGCCGAACAATAAACAAATCCGCCGTGGCGCAAAAGTAAAAATTAAATAGCCAATCGTCAAAACTGATTTGCATCGTTGCAAATAGCTATTATTTTACCGGCTGGATACATAATTTTCAACCGGCAACCGGTTTTGCAGGCTCCGTGCCAGTGTCATTTCATCAGCATATTCCAACTCTCCACCAAAAGCAATTCCCCTCGATATAGTAGTTACCTTAGTAGCAGGCGACACTTTCTTTTGAATATAGTATATCGTAGTGTCGCCCTGAATTGTAGGACTCAGTGCAAAAATCACTTCGGCAGTGCCTTCTTTTTGAGTGCGTTGTATTAACGTATCAATATTTAATTGCGAAGGGCCAATTCCATCTAATGGTGATATGACACCACCCAATACATGATAGGTGCCATTGTATTGCTGGGTACTTTCCAATGCAATTACATCACGGATATTTTCTACCACGCAGATCACATCCTGCTTGCGCATGGAGTTGGCGCAGATAGAACAGATATCAGCATCGGCTACATTATGGCAACGCTGGCAAAACCTGATTTCGGTACGCATGCGGGATACCACATCGCTAAAATGCTGCACATCTTCAGCTTCCTGTTTCAGCAAATGAAGCACTAAACGTAAGGCTGTTTTTTTACCAATTCCGGGCAGTTTGGCAAATTCCGCAACGGCTGTTTCAAGTAATGCACTGGAAAATTCCATAAGCAGCAAATTTACAAAAAACGCTGTTATAAAGGAGTGAAAGATGATAGTAACGATGCCCGTTGGCTGATGTTTATTGGTCGTAAAATGCCGGTCTTCGTCCATCGGCAACTAATAGCGGTTAACGCTCTCTACAGCGATCGTTCAAATTCGTTATCCCAATTAGGTTTAATAGTAATTTTTTGCTTTATCGGCACTACAAGCTCGGGTTGTTTTTTGGTGCCGAAGAAGTGGCCGGGGTCCCATTTGCCGTTATTGTTTTTGTCATATAGTATCCGCAGGTCGTAATCGCCGGGAAGAAACAGCAGTTGGGAAAAATTGCCCGATTTTATCGGAGCAGAAAAAACGACCAAATCGTTCTGTACAAATTGCAGGATTGGGTTTTGCGTAGTATCCATATTCCGAATCCGAAGCTTAAGGCTTCCATAATCGGATCGCTTCCGGGTAGTAAAGGAAAGCGTATCGGTTTTTAAGAGCTTACGGGCCAATGTATCTTCTGCAAAATCCTTATCAATAATTAAATGATACAATGTGCCTTCTTTCCATGCCGCTTTTATATGGATTACTTTTTTAGAGGTATCTAGTGAAGCCGTATAGCCTGTATCGGGTTTAAAAGTACTATCCGTTGCCAGGCTTAATTTGGTAGAATCAAAGTTGCGGAGCGGCCGCTCAAAAGTAAGCGTCAGATCATTCAATAAATCTTGCTGGCTGCTACTGAGGTTGGGTGTAAACTTCAACCTTTTTTCTGTAGGAGCGGCGGTACGGGAAGCAGTAGCTGATTTAGTTGCCGGTCCTGTCGTTTCTTTATAAGCATATAACAAGATAGGCTTGTCGCTGCCCGAAATTACTGTGGTATCATAAAAGGCAAAAGCCTGGCTGGAACTGGTATAGCGCCGTACAATACCAGCATCGCCAATAGCATATATGGCAAAGGTGTCTTTGGGTAAATTTTGAAAAGTAAAACGACCACTGCTATCCAGCCGGGTAGCGTAAACCGGCCGTTTATTCGCTACCGCCGAATCGGTCAAATCTTTATGCAATACTATTATCAATGTCGTATCTACTTTACCATTTTCGGCAAGTAGCACCCTGCCGGTTAATTGCAGCGAATCTAAATAAGAACCCGTGGAAAACACATACCGGAAGTTGCGTAATATATTGCCTTCGTTTACGTCTCTTAACGCGTTGCCGAAGTTAAACACATAGGTGGTATTGGGCTGTAGCGAATCGCGGAGCTTGATATCAATAGTACGGAGCTTAGCGGTAATAAGCGGTACGTTTTCAAAAGATGGTGTAAACAACAGGTTTTGCTGCACATCCTGAAGGTCTACATATTCATTAAACGTTAAGGTAATACGGTTGCTTTTAAAATGAAGGGCAGAGTCTTTGGGAGAAGCATTTATTAATACCGGCGGCAAGGAATCTCTGGGGCCGCCCGAAGGCGGAATGATATTGGCACAACCGGAAAGCATCACCATTTTAAAAAAAGTGAGAAATAATAAGAACGCTATCCAAATTCCTTTCTTGCCGGTAACTACTTTCATATTGAAGCCGCAAACATAAAGGCTTTCTTTAGTTTATGCATTTTCCATACTCCTAATAATCCTCTAAATCTTTACCTATACTACCCTGAACAAATTGCGGGTGGTTACTTCCGGCTCCTCTTCCTGTTGCAACTCGTGCAGCGCTACGGCCAGTTTATTGGTTTTTACAAAGTTGCACCAGTGGCAATCTTCTTTACCGCAGCCGGTATAAAAATCGCGGCTCTGGATTTTATTCCATACCGTTTTTATTTGCTGCTTCACCGTTTCTATATCAGCTTCGGTTACCAACACTTTTTCTTTGTGATATTGTTTTTTCTTATCCGGTTCAATAAAATCAAACTCTACCGAAGTTACGTTCCAGTCTTTGGTAGATAGGTTGTCCATCATCAGTTTATAAAAAACGGCTTGCCGCCAATAGTCGCCGCCATCAGGCATTTTATCATTGGGCCGGGACAGTTTTTCTTTGCTTTTTTCCGGATCGCCGGTTTTGTAATCCACTATTGTAACATCCTTGTTCCTGAATTCTATTTTATCTATTTTACCTTTTAATGGAACATCTTCCAGCAACACATTCCTTACGTTATGTTCAATCAATACAATTTTGTTCCAGGCAGCCAGGTAGGTATTATAATAGTTGGTTAAGATCTCCTGGCCGTATTCCAGTCTTCTTAAAAATTGTTCTTTGGTAAAACTTTGCCGATGGCGATTCATATACCATACAAAATCATTTACAAAATCTTCCACCGAAGAAAACCGTTCCGACGCTTTCATTTTTTTAAACAACTGCTCTAATGCGTGATGCACGGCAGAACCAAATTCCGCCGCTTCGTTTTTAGGCGAGGGAATACGCACCATATTCTGATAGTAAAAATTAAGCGGGCAACGCAAAAAATTATTCAGCGCCGATACGTTCATCGAAAAGCTTTGCACCATGCGCTGCTCCAGTTCATCTTCCAGGTGGGCTACTTCCGGCGCTATATGCTCTTTAAATTGCAATATGCTGAAACCGGTTACCACTTCAGCATCTAATTTTATTTTGTGTACCGGCAATATATGGTTTTCAAAAATTTCTGCAATAAACATAGACGGCTCCAATTGCTTGCCTGCCATCGTATAATTGCTGTATGATATATGCAAATACTGACGGGCACGTGTAAGCGCTACATAAAATAACCGGCGCAGTTCTTCGGTATCGTTCTGGCTGTTTTGAGTGCTGAACAACGTATCGGGAAAGCTAAAGCCACTAAAGGGTTTGCGCTTTTTTTCCCAGCACGATGAATTGCAACCTGTAAAAAATACATACTCAAACTCCAGTCCTTTAGCACCGTGTGCCGTCATAAGGTTTACGCCTTTATCATTGCCGGTTACCTGCACCAGCGGCAATATCAAACCTTCACGTTGCATCAGCATCATACGGTTTAAAAAATCTTCAAGCGATAGTTGCGGCTGGCGGCGGGTTTCTTCTTTTACATAATCGAAAAAGCCTGTAAGCACTTGCATGAGCCACGACTTTTCCGGATGATTTAGGATATAACCCAGGAAGCCTGCTTCACGGATTACTTTTTCTAAAAAGCTTTGTAGGGTATGATTGGAAACTGCCTTTAAAAGACCATCTATTACCGTGATGGCCTCTGCTAATTTTTGGTTCATTGGCTGCCAGAAAAGGTCGGTAGGCTGCTCATCTTTTTTTTCGGTTAAGTACTGACGCAGCGAAGTATTGGCGCCTTTGTACCGCATATCCGATACCTGCACACTGGCTTTTGCAATTTCAATAGATGGAATTTCTAACCATTCAAAATGCAGCAGCTCAAATAACAATTCGTCGCCGCTATAGGCAATGTCGTGCTCGGTAGCTACATAATTTAACACCAGCAATAACTGGCGGATAAGCGATTGGTCGAGTATGTTTAAAGCCCGCCGGGTATAAAACGGGACGTTTTTCAGCCGCAGGTAATTAGCCAGTTCTTCACCATATTTATTTTCGCGGTAAATAATACCTATCGCACTGGCGGCAATGCCTTCGTTAACCAGCTTTTCTATCTGCAAGGTGGTATGTATCATCTCATCCCGCTGTGTTTCGTATTCCTGCACCACCGGCGAGTGAATAATATGTTGCAGGTCTTCGTTGCTGCATACCAGTTCTTTGCTCAATCCTTCCAGTTGCTTCACCAGGCGGTCTTCGTTTTTATCAATCAGGGTTTTTGAAACGTCCAATATGGGCTGTATAGAACGGTAGTTGGCGGTAAGCACCACGGTACATAAATCCTGCTGGTAGTTGTTGGCAAATGCCAGCATATTCTCTATATTGGCGCCCTGAAAGCGATAAATACTCTGGTCGTCATCGCCTACTACAAACACATTGGGCTTTTCCCAAAAGTTAATGAGCAGCTCCACTATTTTGTTTTGCGATCCGCTGGTGTCCTGGTATTCATCTACCAATATGTATTGATATTGCTCCTGGTAGGAAGCCAGCAGGTTTTTGTTTTGTTCAAAGGCTTCAATTACCCAGTTAATCATATCATCAAAATCGTAGCGGTTGCGGTTGCGCATCAGTTGCTGAAAACGGGTAAATTCGTTGCAGGCGGCCCGCAGCTTTTCCATTTTTTCTTTTTGCTCTTCAATCTTGTCCCAGCGGATGTCTCCTTTTTTAAAATCTTTGGTGGCCCGCTTGCAGATGTATTCTTCGCGGTTAGGCAAATCGTTCAGATACTCGTCTACTTTCTGACAAATAAAATTCGGTTGCCAGCCTTCCTTTTTTATTAAGCTAAAAAGCGATTGCAGCGCACTCATTTCAAAATACACGTCGCCCCGAAAGCGTTTCAGCGGATGCTCTTTCGGAAACGCGTCAATGAGTTCTTTTAATA
>JAICHT010000055.1 GCA_025924755.1 Chitinophagaceae bacterium
GGCGACGGTTATCTGCAGTGGGTGGGGCAGGTTATTTTCTCCAAACTTCCTATAATTGACAGTGGCGTAGTGCACTATCCGTTGCCTGCTATGCAGGAGGCGCTCATAAGGGCCGATATTGTTTTTAACGGCGATACCATCCGCATTTATAATACGCACTTGCAATCGGTACAGTTCAGAAAGAAAGAATACACCCAGCTTCAAAAAATAAAAGAGCGGGATGACAGCCTGCTGCAAAACTCCATAAACATTTTTTCCAAGTTAAAGAAAGGGGTTATCAACCGGGCACGGCAGGCCGGCATGGTAAAAGAAACGTTGGGCTATAGCGTATATCCATATGTATTGTGCGGCGATTTTAATGATGTGCCCAACTCATATACCTACTTTACTATAAAAGATGGTTTACAGGATGCTTTTTTAAAGAAAGGCTTTGGTATTGGCCGTACATTTTCGGGCATATCGCCTACGTTGCGTATAGATTACATCTTACCTCAAAAACAGTTTTATATATTACAATACAAACGGATCGAAAAAAAATTATCCGATCATTATATGCAGGTAGCCGATTTGCAGTTATCTCCGGCATCCGAAGGAAAGTAATACCGTTTGTAGTAGAGCGTTGTCCGATGTTTGACTAAAGCAGCAACACAAGATCAACGATCATCTATCAACGCCAAACGTTTCTTTAACGATTCGGCTTTTTAGCGTTCAGCCTTTTGCGCTTACTTTGCAGGTATGAGCGGCTTAAAAGTTTATAACTCCTATACCAGGGAAAAAGAAGAATTTATTTCGATAGTGCCCGGCTATGTAGGCATGTATGTGTGCGGCCCTACCGTAAGTGGCGAAAGTCATTTAGGGCATGCCCGGCCTTATATTACGTTTGATGTCATTTTTCGCTACCTGCTGTACATGGGCTACAAGGTGCGTTATGTACGCAATATTACCGACGCCGGTCATTTTGAAGAAGAGGGCCGCGAAGCCGAAGATAAAATTTCTAAAAAAGCGGTTATTGAAAAAATGGAACCGATGGAACTGGTACAGAAATATACCAACCTGTTTCATTGGGCTTTTGAACAATTTAACTGCCTGCCGCCCTCTATAGAACCTACCGCCACCGGCCATATTGTGGAACAAATAAACATGATTGAAAAAATCATAGAAGCAGGTTATGCATACGTAGCAGATGGCAGTGTGTATTTTGATGTAAAAAAATATGCGCAAACGCACGACTACGGTAAGCTAAGTGGCCGCATACTGGACGATCTGTTAAGCACGACCCGCAACCTGGAAGGCCAGGAAGAAAAGCAGGACAGGGCTGACTTTGCCCTATGGAAAGCAGCGCCGCCGGAGCATATTATGCGGTGGAAAAGCCCATGGGGCGAAGGCTTTCCGGGTTGGCATATTGAATGCTCGGCCATGAGTACGAAGTATCTAGGAAAAGAGTTTGATATACACGGTGGTGGAATGGACCTGTTATTTCCACATCATGAAAGCGAAATAGCGCAAAGCACTATTTGCAACCATATAGAACCTGCCCGTTACTGGATTCATAACAATATGATTACCATTAATGGCAGAAAAATGGGTAAAAGCTATAATAACGTCATCAGGCTTACCGAGTTGTTCAGCGGAAATCATCCGATGTTAGAGCAGGCCTATTCGCCTATGACCGTTCGGTTCTTTATTTTGCAAACGCACTACCGCAGCACGTTAGATTTTAGCAACGAAGCTTTGCAGGCTTCGGAAAAAGGATTGCGCCGTTTGATGGATGCATATGCATGGCTTAAGGAGCTAGACAGTTCAAAATTAAAAGACCAGGGTTCAGCGCCGGAACATAACGCAGCGCTGTCATTTGTCGGTAATCAGGTATCTACTGATGCCGAGCCGTTACAGGAAAAAGTAGTACGCCTGCTTACCGAATTTGATGAATTTATAAATGATGATTTTAATACGGCTAAGATACTGGCCAATATGTTTGAGCTGGTGCCGGTCATCAATTCGCTGAAAGACAAATCCATTTCGTTAACCGCATTGCCGGTGGAAACGCTGCAACTTTTACAAGGTAAAATGAAAGCGTATGTAGAAGACATATTAGGATTGAAAGACGAAGATGCGGAGGAGATAAATAAATTAAAGGGAGTGATGCAGGTATTGATTGATATGCGCAAGGAAGCCCGTGCTAAAAAAGACTGGATGACATCAGATAAAATAAGGAACCAGCTACTACAATTAGGTATTGTTTTAAAAGATGAAAAAGATGGCAGTATAAGCTGGAGCCTGAAATAAGTTTTATAGTATAAAGCATGGACTATATCAGCCATTTGTCTAAAGACAAAAAACTAAAAAAGGTGTTAGAGCAGCAACAGCCGCTGCAGCTGCATCACCGTCATAACGTATGCCTGCGCTTGTGTGCTTCTATTATGGGCCAGCAACTGTCCACCAAAGTAGCCAAAATATTATTTGAACGCTTTTTAATCTTATATGGCGGACAGGAGCCCCAGCCACAGCAAATAGCTGCCACTACTATAGAGGTGCTTCGTGGCATTGGTTTGTCAAACGCTAAAGCGGCATATGTAATAAACGTGGCGCAGTTTGCTATAGATAACAAGCTTACTGATGCTACGTTTGAAACAATGAGCAATGAAGAAATCATTCAGTTGCTTACGCAAATAAAAGGCGTAGGTAAATGGACCGTAGAAATGCTTTTAATGTTTACACTGGGCCGGGAAGATGTGTTTTCTATAGACGATTACGGCATACAAACCGCCATGAAAAAATTGTACAAATTAGACGACAACAATAAAAAAGAAGTAAGGCAAAAGATGCTTGCTATTGCTGCTAAATGGTCGCCGTACCGAACCTTTGCGTGCCTGCACTTATGGCAATGGAAAGACAATAAACCCGACGCTTAATTTTGGGTATCAGTTACAGAATACTATAGCTGCTGTTGTGTCGCACTCTTGTACCGTAGCATTACTATACAGCAAAGACGCCGTGATGAATTTTTTTACTTTATCAGTTGTTCACAAACTATCCTTTTTCAATAATAAGGGCTGTGACGGCTTCGTATGTAACGTGTCAATTTCATTCAAAACCCTGTCTGCTCTTTCAGTAAGCTTTTGCAGGTATTTATTTCCATTCAGTGCATAGGTAATATAGCTGCACTTATTTTTTTCTTTAGTATGAGAAGTGGCAAATTGAGCGGTAAGCGTATCCTGCCCGTGCACCTTAAAACGAAGCTCACCTACGGGTGCGCACATATTGGTTACAGACTCATTGATGCCTAATACCGAATTGGCGAGAATAGCAATGCCTGCGGAATCTTTTGTTTGGTAATTGATGGTGTCGCCTTTATTATAAAAAACAATATCTACCTGGTTGCAGCCTTTAAGCATGGTTTTAAACGGCTCTTTTTGAGTGGCAGTTGTGTTGCAGGAAACGGCAGCGGCAAGCGTTAACAATAATATGGACAAGCGTAGCATATCGTGTTTAATTGTAGGTTGACTTACTATAAATATACCATCATTTCGCTAATATCTTTTGCATATTACTTTAGATACGTTGCTATCGTTATTTCATCCTAAATCAAAATTTAAAGCTTTCTAAGACACAAATAAAATAGCTTAGTATATAATTACTTTCTCTGCATTTTGCAGGTAGCTTTCTTTTATGACAGCGCCCAGGCCAGGCGCATCCGGCACTTCAATCACTCCATTTTCTTTATACACCATGCCATAAGCTACAGGGTCTTCCGTAAACATCAACGGCGTATCAAAATCGTAATAAATAACCGCATTGCTGGAGAGTGCTAAATGCGCAGCTGCCGTTGTGCCTAACCGTGATTCCATAAAACCCCCTATCTGTAATACCATTCCGGCTGCTGTGGCAAGTTCTATTATTTTTAAGGCATTGTATATACCCGACGATTTTCCTAATTTAATATTGAGCATCCTACAGGCATTTAACTGAATCAATCGTTCTGCATCATGATGGTCGGAGCAACTCTCATCTGCCATAATAGCAATGGAAGTAGCCGCCGATACCTTGCTCAATTGCATAAACTGCCAGCGGGGGATGGGCTCTTCGCAATGTTGAATATGATAGGGTTCCAGTGCCTGCAATACCGCTACGGCTGCTTCAGGCGTAGGCCAGCCCTGGTTAGCGTCAATACGTAGCGGAACTGCATCGCCAATGCCTTTGCGGATGGCTTTAATCCGTGCTACATCTGCTTCTTTTCCTTCGCCCAGTTTTACTTTTATAGCCGGAAAGCCCTGTTGAACAAACCGTGTGGCATCCGCCTTCATTTTATCCGGCGCTCCAATACCTACTGTCATATCGGTAGTGATAACTTTTGTTTTTGCACCACCTAGAAACCTGTAAAGCGGCACCCCGGCCTGCTGTGCGGCAATATCATACAACGCCATATCAAATGCACTTTTAATACTGGCATTGCCATAAATAGTTTTATCCATTAACCCGTGGCATGCTTGAATATTGAGTGCATCCTGCCCTTTTAAAACACGGGCTAAATACTGGCCTACCACAAAACAGGTATCTATGCTTTCACCATTAATGGTCATATACGGGCTGCATTCGCCATAGCCGGTAATCCCTTGCGCCGTGCGGATAATAACAATTACATTTTGTACGTTATTGATAGGCCCGAGCGAGATAACAAAAGGTTCCTTTAGCGGAACGTAAAGTTTGTATATTTCAACAGAGGCTATAGTGACAATATTCATGAAAAAGTTTATGGACATAAAGTTAAAAGCTATTTGATGGGGATGCCAGGCCTGTTTTAGCATGATTTGTGATTTAACCGAACAAACACCGAACAATGAAAACGACCTTTTTTACAATACTGGTATTTATAGCGCTGATAAGCTGCAAAAAAGATGTTTCTCAGTTGCCCGATGCCACAGATATAGGAGCCAATACGTTTGGTGCGCAGGTTAACGGTACCTTCTGGAAGCCGCAGGGGTTTGGCATTGTACCCACCTCGCCATTGCTGGAAGCCCGCTATATACTGAACAGGGATGTTATTATTAATGCCCGCAACTTTTCATCAGAACCTACAGAAACGGAATTTGAAATTTACCTGAAGCACGTAGTAGCCCCAGGAACCTACGAGCTGAAAAGCAATACGGCCAAATACCCGTCGCAAACCGCTAATTACGGATATTATATAAAAAGAAAATTAACGCCGGTTAACGAATGGATTACCACCACACAATACACCGGCAAAGTAGTAATTACCAAAGCAGACACCCTAAATCATATTGTTTCCGGCACCTTTGAGTTTAATGCTATTAATATGTACAGCGCCCCGGAGGCACTAACGGTTACCAATGGCCGCTTTGATGTAAAGGTTCAATAATGCTAATCGAGCAATATGCGCAAACCTACATTAGCAGCCAGCATCTTGGGTATATTATTATCAAGCAAATAAGGAGAGGGATTATAGGAGGCATTCAGCCAGGTGCGCAGTTCTGCATACAGGTACAAATCTGTGCCCAACGGATATTCGGTACCTGCTCCTAAATCAAATGTCAGGCGGTTTGTTTTTCCTTCGCCGGGTGTAATATAAAACCGGTTATGATAAGCACTCGTGTCTATGGTTTGGCTATAGGTATTAGAAATTTGTGCCCATAGTAAACCAAAGCCTGCATATCCATAAACGTTCCACTGGTTTTCACTATCAAATGAGCCTACAAAAAAATGTTTCCAGCCCACGGATATCTGCCGGTACCGCAGTGTAGATGTAATGGAATAATCAACCTGGTAGGGAGATGTATTAATATCGTTTGCAATAGCCGATTGGGCGTTCTTAAATTTTCCATTAGTATAAAAGGACAGCCATGCATAAGCGCTTTCTTTTTTGCTGAAGTGCCAGTTACCCTGTATCGTTTGTCCGAAAGTAAAAAAGCGTTGCCTGGGAGTAAGGTTACGCAGCAGTGATGCATCTGTTGCTAAACTAAAATAGATTTGTGCTTTTATAATACCGGATGCTACACAACTTAATACAATCAGTAAAACAATCTTCTTCAAGTAAATGGCTTTAATAGCATTAAAGATAAAGCTTACTAAAATATAGCGCACCGCCTATTGCACCTGTTGCTTTACCCATTGGGTAATTTGTGTAATCTGGCTGCCGGTTAGTTGTTTTTTCATTTTAAGTTGATAGTAGGTAGAGATGCTCCAGTTCATAGGAAAGTTTAGCGTATCACTATCAATATTATGATACAGATCGGCCCGTATATAATGCGGAGTATCGGGTGGATAAATTAATTGAAGATACTTTTGCAACCTCGAATTATTAACGTCGGTTTGGGTTCCAAACGAGCCCACCAAAGTAGTGATGGGTGACATCAAGTCGTTTTGCAGGGGATGCACTTTTGTAAGGCTGGCATTGCTGCTTACCGGCGAGTTGGTAATATGAATTACATAAAAACTCAGCTTGCTTAAATAGGCATTTTTCGCCGTATCTGTTTTTTGAAGCTTTTTTATCAATTCCTGTATGCCTATAATCATTTCATGCACTACGCCGGCGCCCGAATTATCGAAATAGCCGCCATCTACAAAATAATTTACCGAGCTGTGTTTTCCGTACTGATCTATGCGGCCGGCCGGGCTGATATAAGGAAACCGGGCACCTAATACCACGGCTGTACTAAGCCGCATATCGGTATCGTTTGGTAGTAAACTCAATACATCTATCCTTTTACCAAACGTAGTGGTATCAATGAGTATATTGCTGATAACACCGGGCCGGCCATCCTGCATGCGGGTAGTATTAATGCACAGAACCGGTAATTGAATATTCTCCGTATCTGGTGTTAATGCGGAAAAAGGTAATGCTAGTTTGTGTTGCAAAAAAGTAGTATCGCCAGTACCATTTTCCATTACACTTTCCAGAGCCCCCGCACGGTCTTTCATCTTTTTTAAATCGATTGGTAATATCGGACGAAAGAAGTCAGGGCCCAGCATACGTGCCAATGTAAAGCTCAAAAAGTCGTGGCGTAAAAAGTCCTGCCCTTGCGCTTCAAAGCTTTTACCCCTTAGCTGCGCCTGGTTATATAACAATGCCATATAAGCCCCGTTACCCACACTGCCGCCCGATGCGCCGGATAAACAAAATAAATGATTGTCAAATCTGCCGGCGGTTTCATCGTGCAGCTTGCCTAATACAGAGGCCACCCAATAGCCCGAGCGGGAAGCGCCGCCATCCGCCAAAATAAAAAATACCGGGTACGTGGTTGTTTTGTTGATGGCTGCAGCATGTTGATTTACCCATTTTAAAAAATAAGTTTGTAAAGAAGGACGTTGCCGTAAAGTTTCAGCAGCATCTTTTTTTACCAGCCGCACATAATGCGGCTCACGGGTGTAGCCAAAAATAATTACCAATATAAAAACGATAATATGAAAATTGATTTTGGTATGAATGGATAAAATAGATACAAAGTCAAAATAGCCTACCAATATACCAAATGCAAGCAATGCAAAATTTAAGCTGCCAATGTTCATGGCAAAATTGATACTAAATACGCCATAGAAGTAAATGATGATGGCAATAAAGCTGATGCTGTTAAATACTAAAAAGAAAAACCGTTCTGCATAGGGAATATCTATAAAAGGCAATGTGTTTTGTAGGGCTTTTTCAGTAGAAGACATAGAACTTTTAAAAGCATCTGCGCTTTGGCCGGACGGCTTTCTTTGACCGCTTAATAAATGATGCCTGTTTACCACTACAAATAAATACAGGTGTTGCAGTATCGCAATTAGCAGCATAATGGTTGCAGTATTGTGCCGATAATAGGTATAGTTGATTTTAATTTGCAAATCCAGCAACGTATTCATCGGGATGAAAAATGGCCGTGATACACATAAAATAAAGACGCCGAGTGCCAGCCAGTATATAGCTTTTAGCCATTTTACTCTTCTATGTTTTACCAGCCATTTACCTGCTTTTTCAAAAAGATAATTGAGTAAAACAAAAAGAAAGATATATAATAACAGCATGTAGATCGCCCCGGTTTTTGCCAGCGGATTTTTCACTACAGGCAATTGCCAGTATGCGAGAATAATAATAGAAAAGCACAAATAACCCAGGAGCCGCGGAAGATAACGGCCGGCCACTTCGCTGCATTTGTATAAAACCCAGTTGATAGTAAATGCTTTTGCAGGCATAGCCTCTTTACTAAAAAAGCTTTTGCCGCAGTAGTAAAGTGCTTCTCTTTTATATACTAATATGCGTGAGGAATACCAGGTGACAAACACCCAAAATACAATAGCAATGAGTAGCACGCTTTGTCCCCATTTGCCTTCAATACCGGATATCAGTAAATCTTTTCCTTGTGTTAAATTCCAAAAACATAAAGTAGCAATTATCAAAAAAAGAAATGCCGGAAATAGAAGCCAGATATACCGCAGCCCAATGGTAAAAATTTGCAGTACTTTCTTTACTATAAAAAGTAGATCTTTTGCGCCGGCTAATAATTGCGCTAAAGCAGCCTTTTGGTTAGAAACAGGCATGTAATAAAAGTGATACTATTAAAATTACCACTAATTACCCTTTGCTGCAAGCGGTATTTATGCCGGTGTATTTAGCGTATTCCACAAAAGGTCTTTTAATTCGGTAATGCCATTATTGGTAACGGAAGAAATAAAAATATAGGGAATATTAGGCGGCAGTTCTTTTTTTACTGCCTCCATCAACTCACTATCCAGCAAATCGCTTTTACTAATAGCAAGGATAAATTTTTTCTGCATTAACTCCGGGTTGTATTGTTGCAACTCGTTTAACAACACATCATATTCTTTCCGGTAGTTTTCACTGTCCGCCGGAATTAAAAACAGCAAAATAGAGTTGCGTTCTATATGGCGCAAAAAGCGGTGCCCCAGGCCTTTTCCTTCTGCAGCACCTTCAATAATACCGGGCAAATCGGCAATGCAAAAACTTTTTCCATCCCTGTATTCCACCATGCCTAAATTGGGTGTAAGGGTGGTAAAAGCATAGTTGGCAATTTTGGGTTTGGCAGCCGTAATTACGGATAGTAAAGTGGATTTACCTGCATTTGGAAAACCTACCAAACCCACGTCTGCCAATACTTTCAGCTCTAGCACCTTCCAGCCTTCCTCGCCGGGCAAACCAGGCTGTGCATATTCCGGCGCCTGGTTGGTTGGTGTTTTAAAATGCGTATTCCCCAAGCCGCCTTTACCGCCGGGCAGCCATATTACTTCTTCCCCATCCTGCAAAATTTCCACTTCTTTTTTACCGGTTTCTTCATCACGGGCGATAGTGCCCAGAGGCACTTCTATAATCACATCTTTTCCATAGCGACCGGTGCAGTTGTTATCACTTCCTCTTTCACCATCTTCAGCAACCACATTTTTGTAATAGCGCAGGTGCAGCAGCGTCCACAAATTGCTGTTTCCTTTTAAAATAATATGGCCGCCGCGGCCGCCGTCCCCGCCATCGGGACCTCCGTAAGCTGTTAATTTATCTCTTCTAAAATGCTTGATGCCGGCGCCGCCATGCCCGCTTTGGCAAAATATACGTATCTGGTCAACAAAGTTGCTTTTCTCCATATTAGGTTTCAAATATCTGTTCGGGTAAAAGGGTAACGGCGCAAGAACTATTTAAGAAGAATTGCAGCCCGTTTTTCATTTCTATATAACTGTTGTTTGCTAACTCAAATGGCTTAATAGTCTTGGCACCCGGATCGGCCATCAGGTAGTACTTAACGCCACTTTGCTGGTAGATGTTGAATTTTAAATTCCGGTCTTTAAGCCGGGTGACGGGAGAAAATATTTCGCAGCCGCATTCTTTCTTTTTATTATCTATTTCGATGCTTAGATATTTTAATAACTTCCTGCTTACAATCTGGTGTTTAGGTAATGGCGAAGGGCTCAAGGCATAGGAGTAGTCATGGATCAGTTCCCAGTCGTCCTGCCAATGACTATTATCCTGCACTGTGTAATGTGGTATCGGTATATCGCGTTGCATGTTTCGGTAAAGTTAGATTATTTGATTTTATTGAACGGGGATGCTTCTGTACCTTACTTTATGAAACGTTTTAGTAGTTTTCTATAAATTTTATTATAATGAAATACCTGCTACAACTATTGATTCTTATAATCCTACAAGGAAAAGCCTGCCATAAAGAAAGTAAGGATGTTGTACCTGCAGCCATTGAAAATAAAATTGCAGTTATAAAAAAACAACCGGCAGCCAATAATCCATCAGCAGTACATCAATATGAATATAATGGTAAGAAAGTGTATTTATTTATGAGCGGCTGCTGCGATCAGTATGATAGTTTATACGATGAAACCGGGAACTATCTCTGCGCTCCTTCGGGTGGCTTTGCAGGCAAAGGTGATGGGCAATGTGCCAATTTTGCAACTGCTGCAAAGCATCTGAAGCTGGTTTGGCAAAGAGGCTCTTAATGCTTCTTAAACGGTCCGTAATTCACTTCAAAAAAGGGCTGTTGCTTTGTATCTTCCTGTAAGGGTTCGCAGGGTTTTAACGTATCAAAACATTGCTTAGGCAGTTGCTGATATAATCTGGTGCCTTCTGTTTTCCAGGCCAGCATTTCATCACTTACCTCTTTAATAACTTTTGCAGGGTTGCCAACCAATAACGAACGAGCCGGAATTTTTTCGCTTTGCTTAATAAAAGCCAAAGCACCTACGATGCATTCATCACCCAACTCCACTTCATCCAGTATTACGGCATTCATACCTATCAAACAGTTTTTACCAATAGTAGCGCCGTGTATAATAGCACCATGCCCTATATGCGATCCTGCTTTCAGCCATACGGTTATATTTGGAAACATATGCACCGTACAGTTTTCCTGCACATTGCAGCCGTCTTCAATAATAATTTTGCCCCAGTCGCCACGAATAGCGGCACCCGGTCCAATATATACATCTTTACCAATAACCACATTACCCGTAACCGTCGCCTGCGGATGTACAAATGCTGTTGGATGCGCTACAGGTTTGATGCCATTAAACTGATAAAACATTTACATTAAATTTTTACCTGTTCTAAAACAGGTGCCTTTAAAAAAAGCCACTTGCTCGCCATTCTGGTTGGTTACATAAATAAGATACAAGCCGGTGCTTTTGCCGTTATGAGCTTCTTTGGCTTCAGCGAGCAAAGTATCACCAGGCATGGCGGCTTTATTGAACGTAATGGATACATCGAGGGCTACTGATAAGTTATTGCGGTTGTTGCAGGCAAAAGCAAATGCACTATCCGCTAATGAAAAAGTAATGCCGCCGTGTATGATGCCAAAGCCATTCAGCATCTCATCCCGAAGGATCATTTTAATTTTACTATAGCCTTCTTTTATTTCCAGTATCTCTATCTGCAACCATTGGCTGAACTGATCTTTCTTCATCATTCCGGCCACTATATCCTTTGCTGCCGCATCGGCTGATTGTATATCCATGAAAAATTATTCGCCTTTAAAAACAGGTTTTCTTTTTTCTAAAAAAGCTTGCACACCTTCTTTAAAATCGCTGGTTTGTGCGGCCCATTGTTGCAATTTATCTTCGTTCATCAACTGCTCGTACATGGTGTGGGTGGCAGACCATTGAAGCGCTTTCTTAGTATAAGCCAGCGCCATAGTAGGCATGCCCGCCAGTGTAGCCGCTACTTTCAGGGTTTCCTGCATAAAGATGTCATCACTGAAATATTTATAAATCATTCCTAAACGCTCTGCTTCTTCTGCATTAATATTTTCGCCCAGCATCATCAGTGCTGATGCTTTTTGCCAGCCAATATAACGCGGTAAAAAAAAGGAACCTCCGCAATCGGGTATTAAACCAATTTTAGAAAACGCCTGGCTAAAGTAAGCTGATTGCGTAGCAATAATAATATCGCAACATAAGGCAATATTAGCTCCTGCTCCAACTGCCATACCGTTTACAGCCGCTACCACAGGCTTTTTTAGTTCCCGTATGCGGGTAACAATGGGGTTGTAATGTTCGGAAAGAATACGGTTCATGCCCGGGCTGTTTTCCGTATCTATTATTTCAGTGAGATCCTGGCCCACACTGAATGCTTTGCCGGCCCCTGTAAGTACCACGCAGCGTATGTTCTGGTCATCTTTACTGTCGTCCAGCTTTTGCTGTAATGCCAGCGCCATATCGCGGTTAAAGGCGTTCAGTTTTTCCGGGCGGTTTAGGGAAATAACCGCTATGTTGTTATTTATTTCGAGCAATATAGTTGACATGTGCTTGTGTATTTCTTGTCAAATCTAAAATGTTCTATACAGACGGATGAAATCTTTATACTTTTTCCCTGCTAACGGGTAATTGAAGAATATGTTGCCGGTGGTATAATACAGCCCGTATTTCACCAAACGAAAAATCATCGCTTAACCTTCCTTTAATAGGTCCCAACGCCACTGTACCTACTTGTTCAATAACTTCTAATATAGCTGCTACTTTTTCCTGCGGTATCAAATCGGTTATTTTAATTTCACCCGTTTCTATAAAAGAAGTTAAATGGCTTTCGATAGTAGAAGGCGCTAAACTTCTTTCCAATGCAATTTGCTCCATGCTTTTTCCTTCTTTAAACTGTTGTAAGGTGATCAACCGTGTCTGACCTTTTGGTGGTTTTGTATGATGGGGCTTTTCCGGCTCATTTTCTATAACATTTGCCGCAGTTAATTTACGTTGGTCTTCTACTACCCGCAGCAATGCTACTGCATCCATGCCTTCTTTCAGGCCACTGGTTACCTGCGCGGCATGTTCTATTTGCAATTTTTTTCGGGTGATGATGGCCGTTAAAGCCTGCAGGTCTTTTATATACTTTTTTACTTTTGATTTGCCTTCAAAATCTTTACTATGCTGCTGCACCGAATGGATCAATTCACTATCAATAGCTTTGGTAAAATACGCCGCCGCAGCTTGTGTACGCTGATGCAGTTGCATATATTGATCCTGCTTTGCTGTAGCTAATAAATTTTGTAATTGCCCAATGAACTTCAAGGATACTGCCTGCTGTTCCTTTGCTTTATCTACCAACGTTTTTGCCCAGTTGGCCGCCTCTTCTATATCCGGAATCAAGCGGTGTTCATAATCATTATAAAAGTCCTGCAGCATTTCTGCAAGCTTCGACCAGTTAAACGTTTCAATTAAAGAATGGGTAATAAATGTTTGCTGCTCCTGCTGTAATTGTTGCTGCAAGGCATCGGCCGCCTGTTCGTTTTTAGTGAACGCTATTACCCGTTCGTCGGTACTAATGGCGCTGGCATTTATTTTTGAATACAGCACCATGCCCTGCATGGACGTTAAGCGGCTGAGCGCCACATATACCTGGCCGGCAGCAAAAGAATCGCCGGCATCAATAATTGCTTTATCGAACGTTAGCCCCTGGCTTTTATGAATAGTAATAGCCCATGCCAGGCGGATGGGATATTGCGTGTAACTGCCCAGTTCTTCTTCTTCAATTTTATCTTTTTCACGATCGTAATTATAGCGAATGTTTTTCCAGGTTTCTTTCTCCAGTTCCAATTCTTCCTTCTCACCCGGAAAAGAGACAAAGATCTTTTCTTTGTCAATACGTTTTACCGTTCCGATTTTTCCATTATAGTAGCGCCTCACTTCACCTTTATCATTTTTTATAAACATGATCTGGGCACCTTCTTTCAGCAACAGGGTTTTTTCAGCAGGAAATGCCTTTTCATTAAAGTCATTCTTGATAGTGCCTTCAAACGAATGTATTTTTCCGGGAAGTTTTTTCAGCTCGCCTTGGTTAATCGCATCTGCCCGTGCATTGTGCGAAGTGATGGTAATATAGTTTTCTTTTTTGTCGGGTTGAAAGCCGGGCTGGTAATGCTGATGCAGTTGTAACAAATCTTCTTTTGTAGCCGTATTGTTGCGAATGTTATTGAGAATATTGATAAAGCCGGTATCGCTTTGCCGGTAAATTTGTTTTAATTCAATATAGACCGGCGGTGCCTGCTCCAGCACCAGCGCATTAAAAAAGAAAGGACTTTTATAGAACGAATTCAGCAGCTTCCACTCGGCATTATTAACCACCGGGGGTAGTTGAAACAAATCGCCAATATACAGTAACTGCACTCCGCCAAAAGGCAATAAAGGCTGGCGTCGAAAATGCCGTAAAATAGTATCAATCGCATCCAGCATATCGGCCCGAACCATTGATACTTCGTCAATAACCAGCAGCTCCAGCTCCTTCAATAAATCGCGTTTATTTTTATTAAAGCGAATATTTTTCAGCAGCGTATGCTCGTTCGTAACTTCTGTATTTACATCAATAGCAATATGATTTTTGGTGGGCAGGTATAGCCCCCTGGGCAGTTGAAAAAAAGAATGCATCGTAACGCCGCCTGCATTGATAGCTGCTACGCCGGTAGGCGCCACTACTGCTATTTTCTTAAACGTATTTTCCTTGATATATTTTAAGAAAGTAGTTTTTCCGGTGCCAGCCCGACCGGTTAAAAAGATGTGCTTACTGGTTTGATGCACAAAGCCGGCGGCTATTTCAAATAGAACATTGGTTGTGTCGGTTAACGGCATATTCTAAGGTAAGTATTGATGCGGTTGCAGGCAAAAACATTCGATGGTAGAAGTGTTAATTTTTGTGTGATGAAGGATGATAGATTACAGTAGTGTTGATCGTTGGCCGATGCTCGTTGTTCGTTAAGCAATATACTGATATTAACTTTAAAC
>JAICHT010000056.1 GCA_025924755.1 Chitinophagaceae bacterium
AAAAATTGAAAATGCAATGGATGCTATTAGCGGGGTACCCATTTTTACAATCTTATATTACCAAAAATCTGAAATCCTGTAATCCTTCTCTAATATTATTTGATATCTACCGGTTGCAATTTCTGGTCAAAAATTATTAGCAAACACTTTTTGGTAATAACTGATTAGTTTCTTTTCTTCAGCCTGCCAGTTATATACTTCTCTTGCTTGCATGCAGGCATGGCGCATATCCTGTAAAAGCGTTTCATCATGTATGGTTTCGTTAATAACAGCAGCAATGGACTTTAAGGAAAGATCACTAATTAACACCGCAACTTTAAAACGATTATTGATATCACGATATACCGGGTAATCTACACATAACTGCGGTGTACCGGCATGCATATAGTCAAAAAAGCGATTGGCAAGTGAATAGTAATTACTTAAACCATTATTTTCAAACAGGGTAATACCAAGCGTGGCCCCGGCAGTAATCTGGGGTAGTACCTGCGGCATAATTTTCCCTTTAAAAATTACTTTATGCTCAAGATGATAATGCTTTACTAACTCCACTGCTTGTTCTAAAAAATTACCATCACCACAAATCCATAGCGGCATATCAATCCATTGAAAAGCGGGAATAAGGGTTTCAAAACTTCTTCCTTCATTTACTGCTCCTTGGTATAAAATATAAGGCTGCTCTTTATTTATAGTAAAACTTTCTTTTTTCAACAGCGGCATATTGCGTATCACTTCGTAATCCACACCATATTCTTTTTGCAGTATATTTTTTATAGGTTGGTTTACCGTATACCCATATTGATATTGCGGAACGGTTTTTCTTTCAACCTGTTTCCATATTTTGTAAATAGCAGGCCGGCTAACCACTTCCTTCATTTCACAAAAAAGTTCGTGTGCATCATACAGTCGTTTTTTAGCCCTGATTTTTGATGTCCATAAACAAGGTACAATCGTATCCAAATCAATAGCACCTATCAAATCCATTTTTTGAAAGAGAAGAAAAAAGAACAGCTTGATATTGTATTCTATGTAAAAAGATTTTCCTTTTGATGCAATGCAAAAAATTCTTTTTTGCCGGAAAGATTGTGGCAGTAATGCTTTTGACTTATTGCTGCTTCTGCCTACGAGTGTTACAATATATCCTGCATTTTGCAGCGATGTGCAAATGCGAATCATCCGCTGGTCGTAAAGCAAATCGTTCGTTACTGTAAATGTCAATCGCTTCATCCGGGTAATATCGTTTCAGCGGCTTTATAAATTTTTTCAATAATCTCCACGGTTTTTGCCGCATCGGAAGCAGTTACCGACTGGCTTTTGTTTTCGTCCAGTTCCTTTATTAGTTGCTCATATACTATATGGTGATTGCTCATAGAGCCTTTGTAAAAACCATATTGATTGGGGGTGTTGCTTTTAGGTAATTGCGGCTTATCCATATCTTTTGCCAGAAACCAGTCCAGCTCATTTAAGTATTGGCCGCCAATTTTCACCGTGCCTTTTTGCCCAAAAATAGTAATGGAGCCTTCCATATTTTGCTGGTAGGCGTTAATAGTATATTGTAAGGTGCCTATTACATTATTGTGCATTTGCAATAAAGCTGCACCGGTATCTTCCAGCTCAAAATGTTTTCGTTGTCCGTAATTCGCCTTCAACGCTTTTACTTCTTTTACATCGCCAAGCAACCAGTATAACAAATCAATAAAATGGCTGAACTGTGTATATAAAATCCCTCCATCCAATTGTTGTGTTCCTTTCCAGTCGCCGCTATAGTAGGCCTGTGGCCTGTTCCAGAAGCAGTTAATTTGAAAGCTGTATATTTTTCCAAGCTTATTTTCATCCAGCATTTTTTTTAGTAGCTGCACACCCGGGTTGTACCGGTTTTGCTTTACTACAAAAAGTTTTCTTTTAAAATGATAGGCTGTTTCTATCATTTGCCATGCGGCTACGCTGCTAATGCAAAGCGGCTTTTCGCACAGCACCTGCTTACCCGCCTGCAGCGATTTTATCGAATGTTCGGCATGCAGGCCGTTAGGTGTGCAGATACTTACAACATCCAATTGTTTTTCCGCTTTCAATAAATTGTCAATAGTGGTATATGGAGTTGCATGATACCGATTAGCAAAGGCTTCCGCCTTGTCTTTTATAATATCACATACGGCTACTAATCTTCCAACCTTTTGTATGTTTTCCGCGTGCCGCTGCGCTATTTTACCACATCCTATTATTGCAAACTGATACATATTGTTCCGTCAAATGTAATTCGTTCACCAATAAAAAACCCTGCAATGTTGCAGGGTTGTAAAAAGGTGCAAATGCTATTAGTAGTTTGCATTATCGGGGGTTGTATCATTTTCTGCTTTGGTGTTTTTCCGTTTAAATAAATTTGCATCGAACTTGCCAAAGCGATAATTGAAATTCAAGCGAAAAACCTGCCAGTCTCTTCTGCGCACGGCATCCTGGCTAAAGAGCGTTGATTCCGTATGCACGTCATATTTTTTTGTTCTAAAGATATCATTCACATTTAAAGAAAGCGAAGCGGCTTTGTTTTTCAGGAAGTCGTAACGGATCGCTGCATCCACACCATAGCTGGGGCGTATAAATCCTTGTGCAGTAGAACTTGCGCCGCCGCCAAAGCCTCCACGACCTCCGCCACTGCTGCCGCTGCCGCCTGGTGCGGAAATAATTTTGGATTGATAGTCTGCCGACAACTGGATGGAAAAGTTTTTAGGAAGTTTGAAGGTGTTATTGATCTTTAGAAAATAACTGATAAACTGGTTGGGCGTTGGTAAAGTATCAAGGTTGATTTTTGCCGTAAACAAATTGATATTGGAAGTAATATCCCACCATTTGGTAATAGCGTTTCTGCCAATTAATTCCAGACCCGTTACATAACTCCTGTTGGCATTGATATAGGTGTTTACAAAAATTGGATTTTTGCTGAATATCGTATCCACCTCTTTGCGCTGGTAGCGGGTAATAAGATCGTTGGTATTTTTAAAATATATGGATGCAATAAAATTGTCGCGGTTCTTAAATGTTTTTGAATACGACAACTCGAAGGAGTTGGTAAATTCGGGCTTCAGATCAGGATTACCACGGCTGATGTTCAATGAATCGGAATAGTCGGTAAACGGAAACAACTGCCAGAAGTTTGGGCGATTGATTCTGCGGCTGTAATTCAGTTGCAGTTCATCATTATCCGACAGCTTATCGTTTAGAAAAATACTTGGAAACAGGCTGATAGGAAATTTAATATTAAACGTTTCATTCTTTACCGGCAATATACCCTGGTAGTTGGAACTTTCTGCACGTAAGCCCGTTTGATAACCAAATTTACCGATACGGTTGGAAAAGGTAGCATAAGCAGCATATACCCGGTCTTCGCTGTTGTACACAATATTTTGGCCGGGCAGGTGGAAAGCCCTTCCATCCGGAAGTATGGCCAGATAGTCAGTAGCGCTGTTTACTTTTCTTCTAGCGGCACGTGCACCTAACTCCAGTTTTGCATTATCAGTTAACGGATTGGTATAATCGGTTTGGAGTATCAGATTACTATTTGTCCCGTTGCCTAATTGCTGCTGCCGGTAAGCATGGTCAAAATCTTTTTCGGGCAATCGGTAGTAATCCGTTTGTATTAAATTGGTATTGGAATTGGAACCGCTCTGGTAATTGGCATCTGCTGTTAACTCATGTCCCGTTTTTGGAAAGGTGTGTTTGTAGCTTAGCTGGTAGCCATAGTGTTTGAAATTATTTACAGAATTTGATATGCGGTGATTGTACCAGTTTAATGCTGTATCGTTGCCGTTTTTATTATAAATAGAATCAATAGTAATATCGCTGTTTGTATACGGCTTCATCTTTCCGCTTGCATAAGTGCCGCTTACAGTTACAGTATTGCGGTTATCCAATAAAAAATCAAAACCGGCCCGGCCAAAGCCAAAAGCACCGCTCATATTGTTGTGATCTTGCTGCAATGAATTTGAGATGGTATCGCCAAACGTAGTTCTTGATGTGGTTCCGGTACCAACCGATTTACGCTGGTTAAAATTGCCACTGGCAAAAAAGTTTACTTTATTCTGGCGGATATTAAAATCGCCGCCGGCGCCTAACCTGCCACGGGAGTCCACATTGGCCCTGACATTGCCGCTATAGCCTACCTTTTTATTTTTCTTCAATACAATATTCAGCATTCCGGCTCCGCCACCCGAGGCGTCAAATTTGGCAGATGGATTGGTAATCACTTCTACACTTTCAATAGCATCAGCGGGTATCTGTTCCAACGTAAGATTAGTGGGCCGTCCATCTACAAATATTTGTGGGGTGGCGTTTCGCAGCGTTACGTTGCCATCAATATCTACCGACACGGAAGGCACATTTTTCATTACATCTACAGCCGAGCCTCCTGCTGAAACAATATTCTTATCTACATTAAAAACCTTGCGGTCAATGCCCATCTGCAAAAGTGGTTTCGATGCCGTAACCGTAACGGCGGACAAGGTTTTATCATCTATCTGGAGTTTGATATTACCCAAATCTTTATCCAATGCACCCATCACCTCGGTAGCGTCCGTATTGCCAGCGTTTCTATTAGGCATTTGAAAAGATACTGCCTGCTCAAAAGGTTTATAACCAATACCTGTCACTCTTAATGTATACCTTCCAAATGCAGGCACGTTTTCAATACTAAAATCGCCTTTTGGCGTGCTAAGCATACCCCCCACCACTATTTCTTTTGATGCTTTTGTAACCGAGTCGGTTTGCTTTTTTACAAGTGTTACTGAGGCCGCCTCAATTCCTTTATTTGCCACATCTACCACTTTGCCATACAGCCTGCCGGTCATTTGCTGCCCGCCCCGGTTACCACGCGGCGTTTGTGCAAATGAAAAAAAACATACAGCCATACCAACGATCATCAGTACAATTTTCATCATGTTCACTTTTTATATTGTAAAATTTTATCTGCATTCCTGCACGGAAACAAACAGCGAAGGTACTTATACAATAAGGCTATAGCGTAGATATTAACCTTATTTAACCTGAATACATCGGAGGCAAAAAGAAAAAACCCCGGCAGTATACCGGGGCCTGGGTGACTGAGGGGTCTCGAACCCCCGACCCTCAGAACCACAATCTGATGCTCTAACCAACTGAGCTACAGTCACCATTTATGAGAAGGCAAAAGTAACAAAATACCTTTACACTTAGCAGGGCTTTCCATATTTAGTAGGTAAAAAGCTTCATTTTATTTTGGTAAAGCATTTGTATATACTTAATACAAACCTTTTCGCTATTTTAAAATCCGTTTATCAAAAACGTTTGTTATAATAGAAGATTGAATTAGTAATCGCTTTTTTTTGACTTATTTTTGGTATATGCCCAAGGCACTTAAATATTTATTCAGTATGAAGAGACTTCCGTTGTTGCTGTTAATGTTGGCAGGTGGTATTTTTTTGGCTTTTAAAACCATGGGTACCAGTAAAACAAATCCTCCCACAAGGTATGAACGCATTTTACAAATAGTAGGAGAAATCCTTGCACAGGGTCATTATAGCCCGAAAGACATTAATGACGATTTCTCTAAGAAAGTATTTACAAAATATCTCGAAGCGTTAGATCCGGATAAGAACATATTAATGCAGCAGGATATTGATGCGCTGCGCGGACAATATGAAACTAAACTCGATGATGAAATAAAAGGTGCACCGGTTGAGTTTTTTTTAGCAGCCGGAAAGGTTTTTAATAAGAGAGTAGATGAAGCTGCACAACTCTATAAAAGCATATTGGCAAAACCGTTTGATTTTAAAGTAGATGAAACGATTACTACCGATCCTAAAAAATTAAATTTTCCGGCCAACGAAGCCGAACGCAGGGAAATGTGGCGCAAACGCTTGAAGTACCTGACGCTGGAACGCTATTCAGAATCGCTGGACATTCGCGAAAAGAACAAAGGGCAAAAAGGCTTCGTGGTGAAATCGGATGCGGATTTGGAAAAAGATGCAAGAGAGAAGGTTCTGAAAGTGATGGATAAAATCTTTGACCGCTATCACTACAAATTTACCGATGATGATAAGTTTGATCTGTATGTAAATACCATCACCAGTATGATGGATCCATATACCGAATATTTTTCTCCTGTAGAAAAAAGATCGTTTGATGAACAGTTGAGCGGAACATTTTTTGGCATCGGCGCTTCTTTAAAAGATGACGATGGTAATATTAAGATTGCTACCGTAGTTACCGGAAGCCCGGCTGACAAATCGAAACAAGTAGAAATAGGAGATGTTATTACAAAAGTGGCGCAAGGCGACCAACCTGCTGTAGACTTGTCTGGTTATGCAGTAGAAGATGCAGTGAAGCTCATTCGTGGCCAAAAAGGTACAGAAGTAAAGCTGACGTTGAAGAAAAAAGACGGCACTTTAAAAACCGTTTCATTAATAAGAGACCAAATTACACTGGACGAAACATTTGCCAGGAGTGCTGTTATCAATAACGGAACTTCTAAAATCGGGTACATTTTTTTACCGGAGTTTTATGCGGACTTTGATCATCCAAACGGTAGCCGTAGTGCTGTAGATGTGGCTAAAGAAGTAACCAAACTGAAGCAGGCGAATGTAGATGGCATTGTAATAGACCTTAGAAATAATGGCGGCGGCTCTTTAAACGATGTAGTGCAAATGGTAGGACTGTTTGTGCCGGAGGGACCTGTGGTACAGGTTAAAGATAGAGATGGTAATCCTACTGTGCTAAAAGACCGGGATGGCAGTGTGCTTTACAGTGGTCCACTGGCGGTAATGGTTAATGAGTTTAGCGCTTCCGCTTCAGAAATTTTTGCAGCTGCTATACAGGACTATAACCGCGGCGTAATAATAGGAAGCACCAGCACGTATGGCAAAGGTTCCGTACAGCGGAGCATTGGCCTGGATCCTCAATCTAACTTTACGTCTACCAATTCCGATCTAGGTAGTCTGAAGTTGACTTTACAGAAATTTTACCGCATAAACGGAGGTTCTACCCAGTTAAAAGGGGTAACGCCTGATATCGTCATACCTGATCAATATGAATATTTAAAGTTGAGAGAAAAGGATAACACCAATGCTTTGCCCTGGGATGAAATCAGTAAGGCGTCCTATAAATTGTGGGATCCTGGATATAACCTGCAAACCATTAAAAACCTCGAAAACCAGCGTATCGCTAAAGACTCTGCTTTCAGAATCATTCAGCAGGGTACGGAAAGGCTTTCCAGGCTTAACGATAAAGAATACAATCTTGAAATTGATAAGTACCGGCAAGAGCAAAAGCTTATTAAGGCTGCAGTTCAAAAAATGGATACGGCGTTGAAACTACCTTCGCAGGATCAGTTGAATGTGTCTTTTTTAAAGCAAGATTCCTTAAGGTATAATAGTATTGATAAAGATAAGATGGAGCGCTACAACCAATGGCTGAAAGCCCTTGGCAAAGATATCTACCTGGATCAGGCAGTAAAAGTGATTGATGATATTGAGAAACAGGAAAGCATCAATGGCAAAACCGCTAACAAGCCAGCCATGAGCCCAATGTAAGTAAACATTAATTAAATAAAAAAGCCAGCATCAACGCTGGCTTTTTTATTTACAGGTATCTTTCTTCTAATACTTTTTTGTGGTGCAGTGCATGCCCTATAATGATATATCCAATAGCTTCTACATAAATGGATCTCCCATTAGCATTTCCTTCGCATTGCAGTTGCTGTTCATCAAACGAACCAAATAATGCTACCGTAGATTGCTGTACCAGCTTTAATTCTTTAATTAAGTCAGCCTTTGTTCTTTTATCGGCCTTTGAGTTGGCTGCATACCATTTTTCGTCAAAGCCCGGTAGCGGTGTCGAATCTTTTCGGGCTATGCATAATGCCCTATAGTTGAATATCCGCTCTGTATCTATAATATGCTGAACCAATTCTTTGATACTCCATTTGTCTGAAGCATAACGATAGTCCCATTTATCTTCATCAATACCTTGTAGCAGGTTTACCAGATCATTTAAATGGTTGCCAAAAGCAGCTGATATATTATCGGCAGCTACATTTTTAATATAGTTGTGATAAAAATCCGGTATTCGTTCAAAGTTTATCTTTTGCATATGGCTTATAAATATAAGCTGAATATAAAAAAAGCTCCGGATTAATTCCGGAGCTTTTTTATTAAAAGGGTTTGTAGACCTTTTTACTTTCTTCGGTCTTTATTTTCTTTTTATCATGTTTTTGCTTCACTTTCATTTTAGTTTCCTGTCCAGCAGCATTGCCGTCTTTGCTGATGCGATCTGCTAGTTTTACCGCTTCATAAGCATTTACAATGCCTCCCGATTTTGATATATCAGCTAAAGAAACCGAAGTATTTGTAATAGGGGTTGTAACATTGATATCCGGTGCAACCGTACTGTTTTCAATAACATATTTAAGTTGTTGCACAGTAAGGTTGGGATAGTATTCCCATACAAATGCTGCCAAGCCTGCCACTACCGGCGATGCCATACTGGTACCTGATAAATTGCCATATTTATTACCGCCGGGCAGCGATGAATAAATTTGTACACCCGGTGCAAAAACATCTACTTCTTTTTTACCATAGTTGGAAAAATCAGCCACTAGCCCCTGGCCTTTTGGATCGCCGCTGGCACCTACTGTTATCCAGTCTGTAGCTTCGGTAGTATCGTTTTTAAAATGGGGAGTTGGAAAGTTAAACGTGGAATCTACATTGGCTCCATCGTTGCCGGCAGCGTGTACCAGTAGTACTCCTTTGCTTTCGGCATATTTAACCGCACTATCCACCCAATTTTTTTGTGGAGAAAAGCTTTTACCAAAACTCATATTAATCACTTTTGCACCATTATCTACTGCATACCGGATGGCCAGCGCTACATCCTTATCGTGTTCATCGCCATCAGGTACGGCCCGCACCATCATGATTTTTACGTTATCTGCAATACCTTTTACGCCTATACCATTGTTGCGGTCGGCAGCAATAATGCCGGATACATGGGTGCCGTGCATTGGGGTGCCGGACATAATATCATTATTACCATAATACCGGTCATTGATATCGTTGTAGTTGTCTTTTACTATTTCGCCGCGGTAGTCTTCCGGCGCTGTAGTGGCTGCCTGTGCCTTTCTTTCTTCGCCGGAAAGATATTCCTTGAAATCGCTTAAAAAGCTTTCATTGGTCATATCCATAGCATTGTTGGCCTTAAAAAAGTACATGAATACGGATTTGGCTTTTTTAGCTTCGTCAGAAGTAGGCGTGAATGCATTCAGATCGGTGCCTGTATACGTTTTTTTACCAATTTCTTTTTGCAGAACGCTATCGCCTGTAGCGGCGGCTGAATAGGTGCGACGCAACATTAGTAAATCCAGGCTGTTTTTTTGATAGCCGTTAATTTGTCTTTCAGCCCGTTTCCACATATTGTAATCATAAAGGTCATCAGGGCTTAGCGAGGAGGTGTCTTTCAGGTTTTCAAACTTACTTTTAAATTCATGATATACCCGTGCTCCTTCATCAGAATCTACTGAAACATCGCGGCCATCTTTACCGCCTAAAAAATTCCAGCCATGCACATCATCCACATATCCATTTTTATCATCGTCTATTCCATTGCCCGGAATTTCATTTGGGTTGGTCCATAATACGGATTTTAAATCTTCTTGAGTGGTATCGATACCTGAGTCAATAACTGCTACGACAACAGGTTTGCTATTTTTGCCTTTTACAAAATCATAAGCCTGGTCTAAACTGATACCATAATAGCCATCTTTTTTTAAATCTTCCAAATGCCATCCTTTCGGTACGCCTTCTTTTACAGCGGTCTGAGCAAATGAAGACAGGCTAATACCTGCAGCCATTATTGTCAGTACGGATTTGCTGAAATAATTCATCATGTGAGATTTTATTAATACAAAAATGTGTTATTGTAAAAGTAAAAGAAACCACTCATACAATTTGTGAAAGATAAAGTAGCCAATTCGGAAGATTTGTTAATTAACAGCTTATAAATCGAACTTAATACCCTGTGCCAAAGGCAGGCTGTTGCTATAATTAATAGTGTTGGTCTGTCGCCTCATATACACCCGCCATGCATCGCTACCACTTTCCCTGCCACCGCCTGTTTCTTTTTCGCCGCCAAAAGCACCGCCAATTTCAGCACCCGATGTGCCAATATTGACATTGGATATACCGCAGTCGCTACCAGTAGTGGAAAGGAACTGTTCGGCTTCACGAAGGTTGAGCGTCATTATTGCGGAGGATAAGCCTTGCGGCACACCATTTTGAATAGCAATCGCTTCTTCCATGGTTTTATATTTAAGCAGGTAAAGAATAGGAGCAAAGGTTTCGTGCTGTACTATCTGGAAATGCGGTTGCGCTTCAGCAATACAGGGTTTTACATAGCAGCCGCTTTCAAAACCATCTCCTTCCAAAAGGCCGCCTTCCACCACAAATTTGCCGCCTTCCGCTTTGCATTTTTCAATAGCCTGCAAGTAAGCATTTACTGCATCTTTATCAATAAGAGGACCAACATGATTCGATTCGTCTAACGGGTTGCCAATATGCAATTGATTATAGGCCGCTATCAGTTTGGCTTTAAAGGTTTCATATACATCCTCCTGTATAATTAAACGACGGGTAGTGGTGCAACGCTGACCTGCCGTACCTACAGCCCCGAATAAACTTCCTATCAGGGCCATATCCAGGTCGGCGTCTTTAGAAATAATAATGGCATTGTTGCCTCCCAGTTCTAACAAAGCCCTGCCCAAACGGGCACCTACGGCTGCGCCTACTGCCTTACCCATGCGGGTAGAGCCGGTGGCAGAAATTAAAGGAATACGGGTATCATTCGCCATTCTTTCCCCTAAATCTCTTTCACCGATTATTAAGTTGCTTACACCTTCCGGAACATCGTTTTTCTTAAATACTTCAGACACTATGTTTTGAACGGCAATAGCGCAAAGCGGTGTTTTTTCAGAAGGTTTCCAGATGCATACGTCGCCACAAACCCAGGCCAGCAAAGCATTCCAGCTCCATACAGCTACCGGAAAGTTAAAAGCGGAGATGATGCCGGTAATACCCAGCGGATGCCATTGCTCGTACATTCTGTGGCCCGGCCTTTCGCTGTGCATAGTAAGGCCATGCAACTGGCGGGAAAGCCCTACTGCAAAATCACTGATATCAATCATCTCCTGCACTTCGCCATATCCTTCCTGCAGGCTTTTACCCATTTCGTATGATACGAGTTTGCCTAATGATTCTTTATATTTTCGTAACGCATCGCCTATCTGCCGCACTATGTCTCCCCGCCTTGGCGCAGGCACGGTACGCCATTTTAAAAATGCAGCCTGTGCGGTAGCGATTACTTTTTCATAGGCATCTGTATCGCAGCTTTGTACTTCACTAATTTTTTTGCCGTCTACCGGGGAAAAGGAAGTTATTTTTTTCCCATTAGTATTGATCGTATTACTCCCTGTAGATACTCCTCCATTCTGCCCCTTAATTCCTAATTGCTCTAAAACCTGCTGCATAAAAATTATTTTGATAAAGATACTTTCATTCCGCCCATCAGCCAGCGGCCAGGCATTTGCGCCCCTAATAAATCGTTGTAGTGCACATTCAACACATTATCGGCTTCTGCAAAAACACTGATCTTATTTTTTATTATAAACACTTCTGCTTTTATATTGGTTATAAAATAATCGGTAGATAGTTTTGCCTGTGCGGTTGAAGCATTTTGTGCAGTTATCTGCGGGTTCCTGTTTTTATACAATCCACTTACATTTATACTATATCGCTGAGTAGTATATTGGATATTGAAGTTGGTTAAGAATCTTGCATGAGATGATATGTATAAAGAAGGTACTGACTGATTATTTTTTGAATCAAGCCATACAAAACCCAATGTGGAAAATAATTGCTGTTGGTTTTGAAGTTGTTTGCTAAACTGGATGTCGGCTTCGATGCCTCGTGTAGTGAGTTGGGCAATATTGTCAGCCAAAAAGTACGTGCCTGTTGGTGATAAATTTATTTTACGGGGCATATCGTTATAAGCCGTAGCTACAAAGTCAATCAAATTTCTAAAGTCTTGTTGAAAATAAGTAACAGAAGCCTTCAGGCTTTTAGCGGCAAATACATCAGCGCCCATTTCATAACTAAAAGAATGTTCCGCAGAAAGGTAGGGGTTGCCAATGCGATTGCCACTGCCTACAAAAGCTTTATTATAATTGTTATACTGTTCCGTAAAATCGGCATTACGAATGGTTTTTCCGGCGCTTCCGCGCAATTGAATATGGTTGATTTTATAGGAAAGGTTGATTTGCGGAACTAATTCTGTGCCGCCAAGCTCATCCCAATCTGCACGCAACGCCGGGCTCATATTAAAGTGTGTGCCAATTGATTGTTGTAATATGGCAAAAGCAGCGGCCTGGTTCACGTTGTGATTTCCCCGGTCGTTGGATAGTATATTTCGGTTTTGAAATTGCCCACCACTCACCACCGTAGTAGCCTCGCTGAATTTGTGCTCATATACCATCAAAGCCTGAAACAACTTAGACTTATTATCGTTAGCCGCAAAAGAGGGATTCAACCGGAATTTATCTTCCACTGCTTTATATCCTAAATTGAACGATACTTTATTATTTTGTTTCTGATAACCCACTTTAAGTTGTTGCCAGGTGGTTTGCACTTTTTCATCCGCAGTATCGAGTAGCAGGTTGGTATAAAAGTTTTGAGCTGCAAACTTCCTGTTGTCTATTGTGGAACGAAAACCTATTTGCCAATGCTCATTCAGGTAATGATTAATGGATAACGAAACGGTATTAAGATGAAGAAAACCAGTAGTGCCGCGTTGTGGCTGGCCGGTTGCGTTATCGGATAATATTCCGGCGCTGATGGCTGTTTTGCCTTTGCTGTAAAATCCACCGGCATTTGCATTTATCAAGCCATATGCCCCGGCAGTTAATTGGCCGGAAACCTGGTGTTTACCTTCACCCTGCCGCGCCGAAAAAGTTTTGGTAATGATATTAATAACACCGCCTACCGCATCAGATCCATAAATAGCAGAGGAAGCTCCTTTTAAGATTTCAATCCTTTCAATTTCAGATGGAGCAATAGGAATATAAGAAGTGAAATGCCCGGTGTTGGGGTCGTTTAGCCGTATGCCATCGAGCACTACCAATACCTGCTGAAACGTGCCGCCTCTTAATACAATATCGCTTTGGGTACCCATTGGCCCCCGGGCCTGTATTTCAACACCGGGTACATACCGCAGTAATTCATCAATGGAATGAACCGGGAGTTTTGAAAAGGCATCTCCTTTTATTATTATAATATTACGACCGGTTTTGGAGGTGTTGGCTTCACTTAAAGAAGAAGTAACGGATACTGGATCTAAATCAATTTCTTTTTCCTGAGCTATAGAACGCTGGCCCGACGCTATAAATAAAGTTGCGACGCAAAGCCCTTTTAATAAATTCATATTATTTATTGAGGGCGCAAAAATAAGAGATGTGAGGACTGAAAATATTTAGAATTATTAAGACTTTACAGGTAACTTTTTTCCTGCTCCTAATAGGACTCCGCATCGCTTGGAAAATCATTACTTTTTACATCTTCAATATAATGCTTTACCGCCCCGCTGATTTCTTCGTACAAATTAAGGTACTGCCGTAAAAAACGCGGCTTGAATTCAATATTAATGCCCAGCATATCATGCATCACCAATACCTGCCCGTCGCAATATTTGCCTGCACCAATACCAATAGTAGGCACTGTCAAATTCTCTGAAACTTCTTTGGCCAACAGGGCAGGGATTTTTTCCAGCACTACCGCAAAACATCCGGCTTCTTCTAATAGCCGGGCGTCGCTTTTTAATTTTGCAGCTTCTGCTTCTTCCTTAGCCCGTACATTATAAGTCCCGAATTTATATATGGATTGGGGCGTTAATCCCAGGTGCGCCATCACGGGAATGCCGGCCGAAATAATGCGTTTGACCGAATCTACCACTTCCGCTCCACCTTCCAGCTTTATAGCATGGGCACCGGTTTCTTTCATGATGCGGATAGCAGATGCCAGGGCAATATCGCCATTGGATTGATAGGAGCCAAAAGGTAAATCTACCACTACTAAACAACGCTTAGCGCCCCTGATAACCGACTGCGCATGATAAACCATTTGATCTAAGGTAATAGGCAACGTAGTTTCATGTCCGGCCATCACGTTGGATGCGGAATCGCCTACGAGCAATACATCAATACCGGCTTCATCAAAGATTTTTGCAAATGAAAAGTCATATGCAGTCAACATGGAAATCTTTTTTCCGGCTGCTTTCATTTTTTGTAGGGTATGGGTAGTAATGCGCTTTACCTCAGAAGACGTACTCATTTACAAAATTTGCGGCAAATTACAAAATAGTGAAGCTATCGTACTAATATGTTTAAGATGTGGCTGCGGTTGTGGAAAGTTCATCGTACAATATATGTATAAGACCATCTGCCAAACCAATCTTGGGTACAAATATCTCTGCCGCATCTGCCCAACGCATCACATTGATAAATATGAGCAATGCCGGCACAATTACATCAGCCCTGTCTTCTTTTAATTTGTACATGACAATGCGCTGTTGCACCGATAAACTGCTAAACTCTTTA
>JAICHT010000057.1 GCA_025924755.1 Chitinophagaceae bacterium
AAAATTGTAACAGAAGCGCAGCAGGCTATTGAAGCACAAAAAATGGCGGCTATTACCGATGTAAAAAACCAGATAGGTAAACTGGTAGTAGAAGTAACTGAAAAGGTTTTACGTAAGGAACTGGCATCCAAAGAAGCCCAGGAAGCCCATATTAAAAGCCTTGTAGACGAAGTAAAATTAAATTAAATAAACTAGGAGTTACGAGCCCGGCGGCTCCATACTCAACGCTATAAAAAATGCTTAACCCACGTTTAGCCTCCCGGTATGCAAAATCGCTGATTGATCTGGCTATTGAAAAGGGCCAATTGGAGGCGGTATATAATGATATAGTGCTGTTGCAGGGTGTTGTTAAAAACCGCGAATTTGCCAATTTGCTGCGCAGCCCCATAATTAGTTCTGATAAAAAGCAAAAGGTATTGCAGGCAGTTACGGAGGGTAAAGTTTCCGCAATAACGGCTGGATTCAATAGATTAATAATAGAAAAGAACCGTGAGGCAGTGCTGCCGGAAGTTATTAAAGCTTTTATTGAACAATATAAAGTGCATAAGAATATTCATACGGCAAAATTGGTAACGGCAGTTCCGGTAAGTGATGAAGTGAAAAATGCGATCATCAGTCAAATAAAGAAAACCGTGGCTTTGCAAAACGTGGAGCTGGAAACATCGGTTAATGAAGACCTGATTGGTGGCTTTACCTTGCAGGTAGGAGATCAGTTGGTAGATGCCAGCATATCAAAAGATTTAAGAGAAATAGCCCGCCAGTTTGAAAATAACGACTTTATATATAAGGTGCGATAGATAATAGTAGCGTCTGGTGTTCGTTGACTGTAGAGCGATAGTAATAAAGCGGGATAGTGACTAACTATCAAAACAATTCATAATTCATAATTTTTAATTCATAATTTCAACAGATATATGGCAGATATAAAACCAGATGAAATAAGTGCGATACTGCGTCAGCAGTTGGGCAACTTTAATGCCGGCGCCGATTTAGAAGAAATCGGAACGGTATTGCAGGTAGGCGATGGTATAGCCCGTGTTTACGGCTTAGGCAATGTGCGTTATGGTGAGTTGATTGAGTTTGAAAATGGAGTAAGAGCCATTGCATTAAACCTGGAAGAAGATAATGTAGGTGCAGTATTAATGGGAGATACAGGTGCCATACACGAAGGATCTAAAGTGCGCCGTACCGGGCAGATTGCCTCTATTAAAGTAGGTGAGGGAATGGCCGGCCGGGTAGTAAATACCTTAGGTGAACCTATTGATGGTAAAGGACCCATCGCTGGTGAACGCTATGAAATGCCGTTGGAGCGGAAAGCGCCTGGTGTTATTTTTCGCCAGCCGGTAACCGAGCCGTTGCAAACTGGTATCAAAGCTATTGACGCCATGATCCCGATTGGCCGCGGCCAGCGTGAGTTGGTTATTGGCGACCGTCAAACCGGTAAAACCGCTATTTGTTTAGATACGATCATTAATCAAAAAGAGTTTTACCAGGCAGGCAAACCGGTGTATTGCATTTATGTAGCTATCGGTCAGAAAGCATCTACTATAGCCGGTGTTATGAAAACTTTGCAGGAAGCAGGTGCTATGGAATATACCATTATTGTAGCAGCCTCTGCATCCGATCCGGCTCCTTTGCAATTTTATGCGCCTTTTGCCGGTGCAGCTATTGGTGAGTTTTTCCGCGATACCGGACGCCCGGCATTGATTATATATGATGATTTGTCGAAGCAAGCAGTTGCTTATCGCGAAGTATCACTTTTATTACGCCGTCCGCCAGGCCGTGAGGCATATCCGGGAGACGTGTTTTACCTGCATAGTCGCTTATTAGAGCGTGCTGCTAAAGTAATTGCAAACGATAAGGTAGCCAGCGAAATGAACGATTTGCCGGAAAGCATCAAACACCTGGTAAAAGGTGGAGGTTCGTTAACGGCCTTACCAATTATTGAAACACAGGCAGGAGACGTATCGGCTTATATTCCTACGAACGTAATTTCTATTACCGACGGGCAAATATTTTTGGAAGGTAACTTGTTTAACGCAGGTATCCGCCCGGCTATTAACGTAGGTATATCGGTAAGCCGTGTGGGTGGTAATGCACAGATCAAATCCATGAAGAAAGTGTCCGGTACTTTAAAATTAGACCAGGCATTGTATCGTGAGTTGGAAGCCTTTTCAAAGTTTGGAGGTGATCTGGATGCGGCAACCAAATCGGTAATTGACAAAGGATCGCGTAACGTGGAAATATTAAAGCAGCCACAATATGCGCCGGTGCCGGTAGAAAAGCAGGTGGCTATTATTTACCTGGGTACGCAAGGATTGCTGCGCGATGTGCCGGTATCTAAGGTAAAAGAATTTGAAGAGCAGTTTTTAATGGAAATGGAAAATAAATTGCCGAATGTATTGGCTGCTTTTAAAAAAGGAAGTTTGCCAGAGGATGGTATTAAAGAAATGACAGAATTAGCAAACGGTATTATTGCGCAATACAAAAAATAAAATCGTTTGAATTTTATAGGTAAAGCGGCTCACAAGGCCGCTTTATTTTTTTGCATTTATATTGTAATTATATAGGTCTGTTGCTCCTTCTGTTTCGAATATAATTTTTCGACATACTCTTTACCAAATTTTGTATATAGGAGTTATAACAATTTTATTCATAAAGCTGAAATCAGTCTAGCTCAACGATAGAATGATGGTTTTCACCTAAGAAATTTGAAACCATAATTTATTCTTATTTTTTTCGCAGTCCCAATATCCAAAACTGTTCAAAGAACTGTTATGAAAAATCCATCCTGTTTAATAGCGATGGCTATTATTCCCTTTTTATTTTTTTCTCTTTCCACCTATGCACAATCATCGGGTTATATCAACCGGGCTGCCACAGCCGTTGTTACCAATGGCAAGCCCATATTGGATCCGAACCTGGATAATTATACCTCAAAAACCACAAGTGGCTTTGGTACTAATGATGTAACCAATTCTGAAATTGGGTATAAATCCGTTCCATCCTTTTCTGTAGAGCCTTATGGCGATTTAAGAAGAGGCCCGAACCATCTATATTCTGATTTTGTACCTGACGGTTCTAATAATGGCTTTTACACGTATTTCGATGGCACCAATTTATTGTTTCGTTTTCGTGTGGGGTCTATTATGTCAGGCTCAAAAGGATATAGTGTGCTGCTAGATACCGATGGGAAATTTGGTGCTTCAGGTCCTAATGCCGATCCCAACTATATTGCCGCCACTACAGGGGTAAATGGAAATCCGGGTTTTGAAATCGAAATCGTACTGGAAACCAACTTTGATATTGCTGTTTATAATGTAGATGGCACGAGTACACCCACGCTGATAAAGTCTTATACCAATTGGCAGGACATGTCGCAGGTATCCATAGCCGGAACAACAGATAACGGCGACCCCGATTTTTTCAGGGATTTTTATATTCCTTTTTCTGTTTTAACAGCATCGCCATTTAATCTTACTACTGCTTCTTCTATACGGATGTCGTCTACTACGGTAATGGCGCCAAAGGCCGCTATTGGCGGACCGAAATCGGATATATATGGATTGAATGATAACCTATATAATAATACCAATACCGAATATGAAGCTTACATCAACTCACAGTCAGCCTTTACTTTTAATGATTTAAAAAGCACGGGTACTGGTATTAGTACCGTGATGTGTACCGCGGCGCCTACTGTAAACAGCCCGATAAATGTAGGCACCGTCAGCATATCCGGAACCTGGAGCAACTCTGGAAATACCAATGCCGCCGCAAAAGCCACTATTACTGTATATAAGAACGGAACCACTGTATTAGGTACGCTTACTAATATAAGCTCCGGCAGCACGTGGACACTAAGCAGCGCAACAGTAGCCAATACAGATGTAATCACTGCTACGGCAGCAGGCACAAACGAATCGGCCTGCCAAATCAGTAATTCGGTTACTGTGTCAAGCTGTAATAGCACCAACCGGCCAAGCTTGCCCAACATAACCTGTACCACTTTCAATAAAGGAATTGCAGGCAATAATTTAAATGCCAATTGGACGGTGCATGTAGATAATATGTCTACCAGTACAATGTATAATAGCGTTTCGAATACTACATCAGCCACTTTCGGATCATCAACTGCAGCACCCAACTGGAATTTTTCTGGTGGTTGCACCACCGGGAACCCACTAAGCGGCGGATCATACAAAATTTATTATACAGATAATACAAATGGCAGCTGTTCATCTGAACCGGTTTATGTTTGCTATACTGGCAATGGTAGTAGTGCATTAGCTGGTTCTGTAACCACTCCTGTTATTACCTCTCCTGCAAACGCAGTAATCACCAATGGCTCTAAAACTATTTCTGGTACGGCAGATGCCAATACTTCACTAAACTTATATGTAAATGGTACGGTTAAGCAAACCGTTACAACTTCCTCAACCGGGACATTTACCTTTTCAAATCTCAGCCTGGTAAATGGACAAATTGTTTATATCACCAGCGAGTTAAATACCGGAACGGTAACCACCAGCAAATGCGAAGCGCAAACTAGCAAATACACTGTTAGCTGTTATACCACTCCGCCTATTATTACCGCCGACAATAATAACCAGATAACAGTAAGCAAACCCATTACCGGCATATCATCAGAAGTAGCCGGAACTGCTATAAAAGTGTACACTTCTGCTAATACACTTGTAGCCACTACTACTGTGCTAATCGATGGAACATGGTCAACCAGCAATGCCGGAACCACACCGGCTACTTACAATGCAGCAGCATCTACCACTTATTACGCTACAGCTCAAAACGGAACTTGCAGTGTAAGCATCAGTTCAGGAAGCGTAGCAGCGGCGGCTCAAACAGCCAGCACCCGTTGCGGAACTATTACCGGTCCGGTAGCGACTGCCGCTACCAGCATATCCGGTATATTGGGAAGCGCTGTTGCCAGCACTACAGTTAATTTATATTTAGATGGTACCTTAATTGGCACTACTACTACAGGCACCACGACCTGGGGACCAATAACTGTTAATTCCACTATTAATAATACGTTGTACTCCAGTGGTGTATTGACAATAGGCATACAAGAGTCAGGGGCGCAGGAAGTGATATGCTCTAACTCCACAACCATCAGTTGTTCGCCTACGCCTACTGCGCCTATTATATCTCCAGCTACTACTACGGTAGGGCAAAACAAAACAATTACCTATACTATATCCAATGCGGTAGCAGGTTCGTTCTATGGCGTAGCCGATGCTACAACCGGCGCTTCAGCGGCCAATGGCGTGTGGGCTACTACCAATGGCAATTTATCCATCACTACAAATGTTATATCCGGCACCGGAACCCATAGTTTAATAGTAAAATCTACCTCGCTCAGTGGTGTTACCATGTGTTCTGCTTTATCTGCCACCGCTAAAGTTACCATTACGGCTACACTGCCGGTAAACCTGATTGACTTTAGAGGGTGGAAGCAAAATAACGCAACCTCACTGCAATGGATAACCGAAACGGAAATTAATATCAAACATTATGAAATAGAGCACAGTACTACCGGCTTTACATTTACTACTATAGGCGAAGTAGCCGCAGCGGGCAATAGCAGCCGTACTACTTATAATTTTATCGATGAAAATGCTTTGGCCACTATCAATTATTACCGCTTAAAAGTAGTAGGTAACGACGGCAGGTTTACCTATAGTAAAGTGATCATCATGCACGATAATGAAGCCGGGATTACAGTAAATGCCGCACGTCCCAACCCGTTTACCAGTGATATTACCATTAGTATGCTGCTGACTCAAAATGAAAAAATAAAACTGGAGTTGTTTGATGCCAGCGGGAAACAAATACGGGTAAAAGAATTAGACGGGCTGAAAGGCGCTAATACTATTAATTTCGACAACCTGAAAAACCTTACCGGCGGCTTGTATTTGATAAAAGTATCAGCCAATGGAGAAGTGTATCAGCAAAAATTAATAAAAGCAAATTATTAGATTCATATAAAACCGGGCAAGTAGTGTCCGGCTTTTAAATTTATATTTGGTTTATAATATAAACTACTTTACGTTTGTAGTACAATTGCTACTATGAGACGGCTCACTACAGCTTTCTGTTTACTGTTTTTCATAATAACAGCCCAAGCTCAAACCAAAATTTCAGGAAATGTAAAAGATGCCAAAGGTCATTTGCTCAGCGGCGTAAGCATTGCCATCAAAGACTCGTATGACGGTGCTACCACCGATTCCACCGGCTACTTTGCATTTAGTACCACAGAAAAAGGAAGCCAGGTACTGGTGGTTACTTCTATTGGATTTAAGCCGGAAGAGCGACCTGTTCAAATTGCAGCCCATCCTATTGAAATAAATGTCATTTTAAAAGAAGACGTAAGCGAACTGAAAGCGGTAGTCATTTCTGCCGGAAGTTTTGAAGCGTCTGATAAAAAGAAAGCTACTGTTTTAAATAGCCTTGATATTGTAACCACTGCCAGCGCCAATGCCGATATTACCGCCGCTATAAAAACGTTGCCCGGTTCGCAGCAGGTAGGCGAGAGTGAAGGCTTATTCGTCCGGGGCGGAACGGCTGCAGAAACCAAAACGTTTATTGACGGTACCCTAGTTAATAACTTCTTTTACAGCAGCGTACCCAATATAGCACAGCGTGGCCGCTTTTCTCCTTTCATATTCAAAGGTACCGTATTCAGCGCCGGCGGCTATTCTGCTTTGTATGGACAGGCACTTTCTTCTGCTTTGATATTAGAAACAATTGATTTGCCGGAGCGCAGCTCGGCCAGCTTAAGCCTGTCTCCAATTGGAGCAAGCGGTAGTTACCAGAAGCTGGCAAAAAATAAAAAATCTTCCTGGGGAGTAGATTATGGATATACCAACGTAGCAGTGGCATTTAAATTATTGAAAACCGCACCGGAGTATTTTCATATTCCGCAGTTTCATACCGGCGATGCTAACTTTCGTATTAAAACTTCCGGGACGGGCATATTGAAATACTATGGATATTTTAGTGAAAACAAATTAGGGGTTCGCAATCCGAGCTTGGATACGGCAGGATATAAAGATGCTTTTCAGCTACGGAATTTTAATATGTATCACAATCTTTCCTGGAGAGACGATTTAGGCCATAACTGGAAGCTGAATATCGGCGCTTCTTATACCAACAATAAAGACCATATTGATGCAGCGCTGCAAGATGCTAATAATGCAGAGCAAACAGTGAGTGGTTATGAATTTAAAAACTTTTTACTTACTTCAAAAGGGGATTATTTAAATACCAAAGCTGTATGGGAAAAAAGGTTGAAAGGCTTGAGTACCCTGCGCTTTGGAGCTGAATACAATTATAGCAACGATCATGCTTTGTATACGCTTTACAGTGGCCAGCAGGTAACCAACACTATCAAAGAACGGTTGAAAGCCGCTTTTGCAGAGTCGGATATTTATATTACCAACAATATGGCTGCTAAACTGGGTATGCGGGTAGAGCATTCTTCTTTATTTAATAAAGCCAATATAGCACCGCGTGTATCGCTGGCTTATAAGTTAGGTAATGAAGGCCAGGCATCGGTAGCGTATGGTGTTTTTTATCAAAGCCCGGAAACAAAGTATTTGCCATCACCTGATATCTTAAACTTTTCTAAGGCCACGCATTACATTGCACAATATCAAAAAGTAAGTAGCCTCACCACGTTCCGCGTAGAAGCATTTTATAAAAAATATAATGATTTGGTGAAAACGGATATTATTGATTATAGGGATATTGCTGCAAACAATAACGGGTATGGATATGCGAAAGGCGTCGAACTGTTTTGGAGAGACAAAAAATCAATAAAAAATTTTGATTACTGGATTTCCTATTCTTACCTCGATACTAAAAGAGATTTTCTTAATTATCCGTATGCTATTCAGCCCAATTTTGCAGCAAAGCATACCGCATCTCTTGTGTCGAAGAAGTTTGTCACAAAATTGAAAACACAATTCAATGCTTCTTATACTTATGCTTCTCCTCGTCCCTACTACCACATTCAATATGATGCTTCCGTTAGCAAGTTTACTTTTACCGACCAGGGAAAAACCATTCCATATAGTAGTTTAAGCCTAAGCGTTAATTACTTGCCCAGTATTAGTAAGCCAAATGCTAAAACGTTTACGGTATTGGTGTTTTCAATTAACAACGTGTTGGGCAGTAAGCAGATATTCGGTTACCAATATTCCTATAACGGGTTGCGCAAAGAAGCGATAGTGCCTTCTACTAAAACATTCATTTACTTCGGTGTGTTTCTCAGCTTTGGTGTAGACAGAAGCCAGGATGTAATTAACAGTAACCTATAACCGTAAATAAATTCGTTCATAAATCAATCCATATAAAAAGTAAAAAAGCAACAACATGAAAAAAGTATTTTTTATTTCTGCCTGCCTGCTATCCTTAGCGGCTGTGTCGCAAAGTGATAAATATATAAAAGCCATGGAGCCCAAAGTAGCGGCGTTGGATACTACCCGCAGCGCAGATGCATTGAAAGACCTTGCTAATGCATTTGAACGTATTGGCGATGCGGAAAAAACGCAATGGCTGCCTTATTACTATGCGGCGTTGGCCAATGTAGATATGGGATATGCACTTTCGGGTGCAGCAACCGGAGGTACAGGCACGCCCAGCCAGATAGATCCTATTGCAGATAAAGCAGAAGATTTACTAAACAAAGCCGAAGCACTGAGCAAAGACAATGCGGAAATTTATATTGTTAAAAAGATGCTGGCTACCATGCGCATGGCAGCCGATCCGCAGAACCGGTATATGAAGTATGGACCTATTGCCAGCCAGGCATTGGATACGGCTAAAAAGATAAGCCCGGATAATCCACGGGTATTTTTACTGGAAGGAGAAGATAAATATTTTACACCGGAACAGTTTGGCGGTAATAAAGAAGAAGCCAAAAAATTGTTTGAAGAAGCCGTGCAAAAATTTGATTCCTTCAAGCCGGAAAGCAATATAGCTCCGCATTGGGGCTTGAGCACCACGCAATATTTTTTAAGCCAAATGAAATCGTAAACTCATGGCAATGGAAGAAAAACAACTTTCTGAAAAAGAGAGCCTTCAGTTAATAAGCCGAATGATATACGAGGCAAAGGGGTATTTTTACGAAAGCGGTATCAGCAGTTTAGTATACGGCTTCAGTATATTAGTTTGCAGTGTGCTGGCGTTTTTAATGGAGAAAAAATTCATTAGATTTCCATTTGTACCTTTCTATTTATTGGTGCCTGTTTTCTTTATACAGGGCTGGTTGCAATACAAAGAAGAACAGAAGAAAAAAGCAAAAACCTTTACGGATGAAGCCATTGATGCAGTGTGGCTGGGCTTTTTTATTTCGGCGTTAATTGCCAGCTGTGGAAGGTTTGCCGGATTAAACTATATTGTAGTTACTATTGTGTTAGTACTTATAGGGTTTGCTACATTTTTAACCGGTATGCTGGCTAAATTTCCCTATCACAAAATAGCGGCTTTTTTTTGCTGGATCTTAGCGACTGTTTCTTTTTTTATTTTGAACCCATACATTTATTTGCTGCTGGCGGTAGCAGCCATAGCTGTATGGATCATACCGGGGTTTATATTGAATGCTGTTTTTAGAAAACAATATAATTAATATGGCAGAAGAATTTACAGAGCAGGAAAGCCTGCAGGTGATCAATCAAATGATACAAAAAGTAAAAAGCGATTTCCACGAAAGTGGTATCAGCGCTTTACTGTGGGGCAGTGTTATTTTGTTTTGCTGCATGGTATCGTTATTAAATTTATGGCTGAAAATAGAATGGTTAAATTATGTGTGGCTGCTTACGTTTGCCGCTATTGTTCCTCAGGTCATCCTTTCTATAAAAGAAAGCCGTCAGCGCAAATACAAAACGTATACAGATGATGCTATGAGCGGTATCTGGATTAGTTTTGGCGTGGCTATTTTCATGATATCTTTTTACAGCGGCAGGTATCAGCTGCCACACGCCACTGTAGTATATCTTACCTTATATGGAATGCCTACGTTTGCTACCGGGCTTACGCACCGTTTTAAGCCTATGATAGCCGGAGGTGTTATTTGCTGGGCACTAGCTGTAGTTTCTTTTTTTATCAATAATAATATCACCGATCTTATATTTATAGCAATGGCTGCTTTTTTTGCATGGTTATTACCCGGAATTATTTTAAGAAGAAAATACCTGAATGCCAGGCGGCAATATGTTTAAAGATCTTGACCCCATATTGCATTCACAATTGAGGCTGGCTGTTATGTCGCTTTTAATAAGTGTTAAAGAAGCAGAATTTACTTTTTTGAAAGATAAGACCGGCGCCACTGCAGGTAATTTAAGTGTGCAGATTCAAAAATTAAAAGATGCAGGATATATACAGGTAGCCAAGCAGTTTAAAGATAATTACCCGCAAACCGTGTGTAAAATAACCCAGCCGGGCGTTACAGCATTTGAGCAATATGTAAAAAATCTACAGGCTTATTTAAAGCCATAAAAAAAGGCCCCTGGAAAGGGGCCTTGATTTTCCGTCCTATATAAAATATGTTTATTGCCTAATAAATTTTGTAGTGCTTCTGGTATTGCCATTGCTTACCTGCAGTATATAAGTGCCGCTGTTAAATGCCTGGTTTGTATTAAGGGAAATAGTATTTATTCCTTTATTGCAAACCACTGCTGACATAGCTATTTTGATGCCAGAAATGGAGTAGATAGTAACATTATACGTACCTACTGTCTGCGAGGTATAATTAAAACTAACATTGTAAGTGCCGGCATTTTGCAATAAGCGGATATCGTTGACAGTTACTACGGCCTGGCTTTTTATTACAATGATCTTTGAATAAGTTATTGAATGGTCAAGGTTAACAATCTTCAGGCGGTAGTAAGTAGTAGTATTCAAATCAATAGCTTCTTCAAAGTGATAATTTTCACTTCCTGTTATTTGTGTAGTAAAAAGAATGCTGCTGGCTGCAAAATCTTTTCCGTCCGTACTTTTCTGAATTTCAAAATAATTACCGGTTTCATTTTCCGCAACTAACCAGTTTAACTGTGCTTTTTCGTTGGATAAATTTCCGGTAAAGGAAATAAGTTTTACAGGCAGAGCTACTATTGTTATCGGGTAATTGATGGTAACGGTAGCATTGTTGGATGTGAGCGCATCATAACCATTGTCGGCTACGGAGTAAGTGAAAGTTACTGCACCTCCTAAAAAGCCAGCAGCCGGCGTGTAGGTAAAGTTTCCGTTAGCATCTATTACCAAAGTGCCCTGTGAGGGTTGCGTATTTGCAGCAACGGTAATGGTTTCGTTATTAGGATCTGCATCTTTCCCACTGGTATTGGTAATAACATTTCCGGAAACAGCGCTGGTAACTTTTGCACTTGAATAGGTATCGTTTGCAGCGGTGGGCGCCTGGTTGCACGATGTAGTATAATGGTAAGATGCATTAGCAATGGATAAATTATCAATCAGCAGGTATGTGTTTCCATCGCCTGCCCCAACCACCATAATAACCAGCCGGCTCGTGCTCTGGCTATTGATATTTAAGGTAACCGGTACGGCAGCAGTTGAAGAATTGGTTGTGAGAGTCACATTGTACAAATCCGCACTTTGAACATTGTTTTTGCCTACTAAATAAACACGAATTTGCCTGGTTGCATTTTGGCTAAGCTTACTGGAAAGCTTATAAGTAAAATTAGTTACAGAAGTTAAAGATGCTTTATAAAAATCTATAAAAGGAGTTTTTATAGTTGCGGTTGTGGTTCCCGAATTTGCAGCAATATCTCCGGTGCTGTTAATTGTTTTAGCGTTAGAGTAAGTAGCATTGGTAATTTGCCAGCCACAGGCAGATGGAAGGCTATTATCAAAGTTCTCAGTTATCTGCGCCTGTAAGGCAGTAGTAAAAAAAGATAAGGTAAAAAGACTGATTAAAGTAAAAAACTGTTTCATTTCTTAGGGTTAGATTACTTATGGTACTAAAGTTTTTTCTTAGGCTGGATAAGTGTTGTTACTTAGTAACGGGTGCAAACATAATAGGGGTTTTTGATTATTGCAAGTGTTTTTACTTATATTATTAAGGGTAATTACTGTATTTTCTATAAAATGCGCTTTTGCATCGATGAAAGAGATAAAAACACCGATGGCCAAATAAATACGTACGGATTGCTAAACTTTACGGGTGTTTAAACGAAATGCGCAGACAGGTGTTTCTTAAGCACGTATCCATTTATACTGTATGTCTGTAATAATAGAAGTATCCCATCTTACAAAAAAGTTCAGCCGGTTAACGGCTGTAGATGATTTGTCGTTTACGGTACCGGCAGGAGAGGTATATGGATTTTTGGGCCAAAATGGTGCTGGCAAATCTACCACCATCCGTATGTTGCTCACATTGATAACACCTACTTCCGGAAGCATCCGGATTTTAGATAAGAATATTGATACGCACAGAAAAGATATTTTACAAAAAGTGGGTGCTATTGTGGAGAAGCCGGATCTGTATCAATACTTAACCGCTATACAAAACCTGCAGCTTATGGCTAAGTTGAGTGGTATAAACCTGCCTGATAAAATGCTGATAGAGCAATTACAAACGGTAGGTATCGCAGACAGGGCAAGGGATAAAGTAAAAACATTTTCGCAGGGCATGAAGCAGCGGTTAGGCATTGCCTGCGCCTTAATTCATAATCCGGAGCTGATTATATTAGATGAACCCACCAATGGGCTGGACCCACAGGGTATTGCCGATATCCGGAACCTTATTTTACACCTGTCAAAAAACAAGGGCAAAACCATTTTTGTTTCTTCGCACCTGTTAAGCGAAATGGAACTTATTGCCGATTCGATGCTGATTATTGATAAAGGCAAAAAAGTGGTGGAAGGAAAAGTAAGCCAATTATTAGACCCGGCGCATACGCTGCTGCAAATAGAAACAACCGATAACGAAAAAACCAAACAACTGCTGCTACTTTCATCCTGGCACGAAGGCCTGCAAACGGTGGAGCATACCTTGCAGCTTCGGCTAAACCGAATTGAAATTCCTGCGTTAAATAAATACTTAGTCGAAAATAATATAGCGGTGATTTCTTTAACTGCGCGGCATTCGTTAGAAGATTATTTTTTATCCTTAACAACATCCAACCAGCATGTGGCGGCTTACAAAAATTGAACTGTATAAAATATTTAAGCGGCCACGAACGTACATTTCTTTTGTAGCCATTGCTGCCATTATATGTTTAATTCAACTGGCATTGTATGTAGATGGCGAATCGTATATGCAGTTTGCGTTGCAATCCTTACGGCAAACATTTGATATTAACGGAAAGGTAATGAACGGGTACCTGGTATGCTTTATTATTCTGCAAACGCTGCTGGTGCATGTGCCGCTTTTAATTGCTTTAATTGCCGGCGATATTATTTCCGGCGAAGCCAATATGGGTACGCTGCGCTTGCTGCTTACAAAGCCGGTAAGCCGTACTCAGTTGCTGTTAAGCAAGTTCTTTGCTTCGTGCTTATATACTATAATGCTGTTGCTGTTTATGGCGGCGCTGGCGCTTTGTATATCGGTGCTGGTATTTGGCGTTAGCGATTTGATTGTACTAAAAAGTGATATGGTTATTGTGCTGGACAGGCACGATGTATTGTGGCGCTATGCCGGCGCATTTGGCTTCGCGGCCATTGCTATGATAACCGTGGCGTCGCTGGCATTTTTGCTTTCAGTATTTGCCGAAAACTCGATAGGTCCTATCATTGCTACTATGAGTATTATTATTCTGTTCACCATTTTAACTACTATGAACATTCCGTTTTTTGATGCGCTGAAACCGTATCTTTTTACCAACCATATGCTTAACTGGAAAGGTTTTTTTGAAAGCCCGGTTGATTATGCCGAAGTGTTAAAGTCTGCTTTGATATTGTTGGCGCATATTATAATTTTTGTTTCTTTAGCCATACTGATCTTCAGAAAAAAAGATATTCTCTCTTAAAAAATTACCTATGAAATTTATTGTAATTGTTTTCGCCTTATTATTTTTTTCAAATCAATATGCAACCGCACAAGCAGAAACGGATTTGGTAAATAAGGTAAAAGCAAAACTGGATAAAGTAGCCGACTATAAGGCCACGGGAAAAATGCATATGGATGTATCGTTCATAAAAGCGCCGGCATCCTCCATAACGGTATATTATAAAAAGCCCGATCAGTTTAAAGTAGTGAAGCAGAACGGCGTTTCGATATTGCCAAAAGGCGATGTAAATGCAAACGTCAATGCGCTGTTGCTTACCAATAATTACACCGTAGTGCCGGCGGGCACATCCACTATAAATGGCAACACTGTTAAAGTAGTAAAACTGCTGCCGCAGGATGACAATAGTGATATTGTATTAACCACTTTGTATATTGACGATAAGGCTTTTGTAATTAAAAAAAGCGTTGTAACCACCAGGGAAAACGGCAGCTACGAAATTGATATGGACTATGGCCGGTATACGGCCTGGGGCTTGCCCGATAAGGTAATTTTTATGTTTAACTTAAAAGAGTACAAGTTGCCAAAAGCAGTAACGTTTGATTATGAAAAAGGTGGAAAGAAAAAAGAAG
>JAICHT010000058.1 GCA_025924755.1 Chitinophagaceae bacterium
TATGAACATATCACTGCCAACTATCATTTGTCATCTCTTCTCAGTGGCATTTAAAATAGTCGAATGTTTCTTTGCAATCGTTGCATTGATATAAAGCTTTACAAGCGGTAGAGCCGAATTGGCTTATCAACTTAGTATGATACGAATTGCAGTGCGGACATTGAACCGCTTCTTCTTCAAAAAATTCTTTGATATGGCAAAACTGTTGTTTCGGGTTAGGCGGTGCAATACCATATTGCTTCAGTTTCTTCTTTCCTGCTTCGGTCATCCAGTCGGTTGTCCATGCGGGTGAAAGGGATTGTTTTACTACAGTATTTTTATAACCATGCTCTAATAACCTCAACCGGATATCCATATGGATCACATCCATAGCAGGACAGCCTGAATAGGTAGGCGTGATGGTGACCACCACCTGTAAGTTTTCTTTTTCAGAATTCACCTGTACCTCTCTGACAATACCTAAATCCAATATGGAAAGCACCGGTATTTCCGGATCTTTTACGTCCTGTAGTATCTTCCAGATGTCTTCAATTTGTTTTTGATATGGTTCTTCTATTTGCATGTACTTTCAGCTCTTGCTTTAATGATATTGGCAGCAGCTACCATACTACATTTGGAAACGTCTTTTGCAGGTATTGCATCTCTGCTAAAAGATATCCCATATACTCTGTATGCTGACCTTCTTTACCGCCTTGTTGATACCAGGAAGCCCCCTCCCGGCCTCCCCCGGAAGGGAAGGAGAGGGTCGCTTCTGTAAAAACTGCTTCTACCTTTTTTAACCAGTTGTTTTTAATAGAACGTACATCAGTTCCAAAGCCTTTTTTTATCAGTTGCATTTCGTAAGATGCCGGAATAAAAAGCTCGCCGGTATATGGCCATAGTTCAGTTAATGCTTGTTGCAGCCTGCGATTACTTTCTGCGGTTCCATCTCCTAACCGGATTACCCACTCACTACTCCAGCGTACATGATAGGTTACTTCTTTAATTGATTTTTCTGCAATAGCTGCTAAAGCTGCATCGCTGATATTTTGTAATTGGCTATATTGGTAAAACTGAAATGCGCTGATGAAAAGTTCCCGTAAAATAGTTTGAGCCCAGTCGCCTTTGGGAAGTTCTGTTAATAATAAATTCAGGTACTGATTTTCATCACGTAAAAAAGCTAAATCGTCTTCGTTTATTTCTCTGTTATAGGCTTTCCATAAACGCGGTATATAGTGGTTAACCTGTTCTTTTTCCTGTGTGCTGAAATCATTATAAAGTGCAGCCGCATATTGGTAGAAATTCCGTGACTGGCCCAACAGATCCAACGAAATATTGGTAATAGCAATATCCTGCTCCAGCACGGGTCCATGGCCGCACCACTCGCTGTTGCGCTGGCCCAGTATCAAAGCAGTATCGGCTAAATGCAGCGTATATGAAAAAAGAGCGGGGGCTCCCTCAGGGGGAGAGAAGATGGAAAGACCGGTACTATTTTGAGCATCTGTCATATTGTTGTATAAAATGTTCTACTGCCTTATAAGATAAGTTAGTTTGGTTCTTTTTATCTCCCATATGGTATGGGCCTTACATATGCTTTACCTCGTCAGGCAGGTCGTAAAAAGTAGGATGGCGATATACTTTGTCGTTTGCCGGCTCGTAAAAACTTTCTGCTTCATCCGGGTTTGACGCATGTATGTATTTGCTTTCCACTACCCATATGCTTACTCCCTCCTGGCGGCGGGTATATACATCTCTTGCATTTTCAATAGCCATAGCTGCATCGGCTGCATGTAAGCTGCCCACATGCTTATGATCCAGCCCTTGCTTGCTACGGATAAAAACTTCCCATAGCGGCCAGGAAGAAGAGTCCCCCTCCCCACCTCCCCCTGGGCGAGAGGAGATGGAAGAACCTGATTGTTGATCGGGTATATCGCCGTAGTAGTATTTGATGATTGTGCAATTCATGATTGATTGTTTAATTGCTCCATAGTATTACCACGAAAACAACGGAACGTCGCAACTAAAGCATCCCAGTAATACTATTGTTGATTACATAAAATTTAATTAGCAACCACTAAAGCACTACGCTACTTTCACCGTGTTTCGAATGGCTCTTTTTTCTGCGTGTGCGGCTGCGGCTTCACGCACCCAGGCACCATCGTTCCAGGCGTTTTTCCTGGCTTCCAGCCGTTGCTTATTACAAGGGCCATTACCATTTACTACGTTCCAGAATTCTTCCCAGTTAATTTTTCCAAAATCATAATGACTGCGTACTTCATTCCATTTTAAATCAGCATCCGGCAGGGTTAAATCCAACACTTTTGCCTGCTCGGCTATCATATCTACAAAACGCTGCCGCAACTCGTCATTGCTGAAACGTTTGATCTTCCACTTCATACTTTGTTCGCTGTGCATACTATCGCTATCATGCGGACCAAACATCATTAAGCTGGGCCACCACCAACGGTTGAGTGCATCCTGCGCCATTTTTTTTTGATCTTCCGTTCCCTGGCACAATACCAATAGTATTTCAAACCCCTGCCGCTGGTGAAAACTTTCTTCTTTGCATACCCGGATCATAGCACGGCTGTACGGCCCGTAAGAAGCCCGGCAAAGCGGTACCTGGTTCATAATAGCGGCGCCATCCACCAGCCATCCAATAGCGCCTATATCGGCCCAGGTTAAAGTAGGGTAATTAAAAATGGAAGAATATTTGGCTTTGCCGCTGTGCAGTTGTTCAATCATTTCATCGCGGCTGATGCCCAGTGTTTCCGCTGCAGAATAAAGGTATAAACCATGCCCGGCTTCGTCCTGCACTTTGGCCAATAATATCTGCTTGCGTTTAAGTGATGGCGCACGGGTGATCCAGTTGCCTTCGGGCAGCATACCTACAATTTCACTATGGGCATGCTGGCTGATCTGGCGTATCAGTGTTTGCCGGTACTTTTCAGGCATCCAGTCTTTGGGTTCAATGCGTATCTCCGCATTTATTTTATCATCAAAAATAGTTTCTGCATTTAGTACCGGCATACGCATCGTTTGTACACAAATTTAATTTAAAACGGCGAGCCTTTCATCTATATTAACACAGGGCATACAGCCATTAATCTTGTATGGTAATAGTAATTTTCTGCATGTAAACTTTTACATTGCTATGCATTGCTGCAACTACAATTTGGCTGTTTCGTGAAGAGCCAGTTTATTGCCTTCGGAGTCTTTGAAAAAACCCATATATCCAATTTCAGTACTTATCTGCGTTTTAGGCATCAGTACTTTTCCGCCAGCGGCATCAATGCGGTCCATTACATCTTGTAAAGAAGGATTGGCGTTTAAATAAATAATCACTCCATGCATAGAAGGCGTATGCATATCGCTTTGCACCAAAGCACCATTGGCTTTGCCGCTACCCGCCTCCCATGGAAAACCTACCATCTTCATGCCCATCATCTCCTGCAAGGGTTCCATTTTTATATTAAAAATAGTTTCGTAAAATTTTTTAGCCCGTTCAATATCCGTAGCCGGTATTTCAAACCAGTTGATAGAATTGGATGATTTATCCATGATCGTTATTGTTTTGAAGTTTTAAAATAGTTGATGCATATAAATGCTTGCTAAAGTATGCACCTCCTCTTTTATTTGATAATGCAGCGATATTAAGATAACGGATTTTAAGATGATCTGGAAATAATGCCGTCAAAATCACTGTTACATACCATCAAAATCCACCACTACTCTTGGTGTTTCGGGGTGCGACTGGCAGGTAAGTATAAAGCCTTTTTCCAGTTCATCGGGCTCCAGTCCCCAGTTCACATCCATTGTTACTTTGCCTTCTAAAAGCCTGGCTTTGCAGGTAGTGCATACACCACCTTTGCAGGCATATGGCAAATCGGCACCTTGTGCCAATGCAGCATCCAATATGCTGTCGGTATTATATGCCAAATCAAAGTCAAACAAAATGCCATCCATCCTCACACTCACTTTACTTTTTGCAGCAGTGTCTTTATCTGTGAGATGCAAACTGCCCGCTGCCGGTTTCTTTTCTCCCGGCACGGTAAACAACTCAAAGTGAATGTGGTTTTGTGATATTCCTTTTTCTTCTAAAAAACTTTTTACACAAAAAATCAGTCCTTCCGGGCCACACAAGAAAAATTCGTCCGTTTGATATATATCAATCAGTTTATCAAACAATACTTCGCATTTGGCAGTATCAATTCGGCCCGAGTTTATTGGAGCATCCGTTTTTTCTTTGCTTAATATATGATGGATAATGAAGCGGTCCATATACTTATCTTTCAACGCTTCCAGTTCTTCTTTAAAAATGATGGAGTTTTTAGACCGGTTGCCATATACTAAAGTGAAGCTGCTTCGGGGTTCGGTTTGCAAAGTGGTTTTAATAATAGAAAGGATGGGTGTAATACCGCTACCGGCCGCAAAGGCCACATATGCTTTTTGCTGCTGCGGAAGAAGCGGCGTATAAAATTTTCCGGACGGCGGCATCACTTCCAGTAGGTCGCCTGCCTGCAAATTCTCCAATGCATAGGTTGAAAAAAGGCCGCCTTCTACTTTCTTTACCGCTACTCTTAATTCGTTATCATATATACCACTGCATATAGAATAGTTGCGGCGTATTTCTTGTCCGTTTAACTGTTTGCGTATAGTAAGATTTTGGCCTTGTACAAACCGGAACGTTTCTTTCAGTTCTTCAGGTACATTAAAAGTTATGGAAACACAATCGTCTGTTTCTTTCTGTATTTTTTTTACCGGCAATAAATAAAAGTGCATCATAAGGCAGCCACCTCTTTGCTAATTAAGAAGGTATCAAAGATACTTGGTTGCGCTTTGTTGCAAAGTGATACGTGTCCATTCAAAATTTGCAGCGGCCCGGTAACTTATAACTTCCGGTCTACTTTGTTATTAATTTTCGGAACCGTTTTTAAATAAGCATATATAGCCCTGGCTTCATTATCGCTAAGGTTGGCATACGGCGCCATAGGTATTCTTAAATGGCGGCCGCTGGGTACCTGGCCATATTTTACGGCTTTCACAAAATCACTTTCGCTCCAGTTGCCAATACCGGTTTCTTTATCCGAAGTAATATTAGCTGTGTAAATTTCGTGCCCGGCAGGATCCATCATTTTATTTCCACCACCAAAAAAACCGGCAGATTTTTCAGGAACGCTGTAATCATTTTTAGTAAAATCTTTGGAGTGGCAGCTATAACATTCTACCTGGTTTAATGCAATATAACGGCCCCACTGCACCTTATCCGTAGTATCAGGTCCGGCAATAACATTTGTAGGAAATTCGCCTGGTTTTACAGCGCCGATAGTGGTAATAAATTTTGCCAAAAAAGAATATTCACTCGCTGGATGCTGTGTGGTATCTGCTTGAATCCATGGATGGTCAGAATGTAAAAATGCAATAATGGAGTTGATATCTTCATCGGACATATGGCTCAACTTTGCCATAACTGGTAAAAAGGTGCCATCAGGTTTAATGCCGGTGCGCAGTAAATACACCAGTTGCCCGTCGGTCCATTTTCCAATACCATGCACCGGGTCTTGTGTAATGTTCCTGGAATATACCGTACCAAACTGCGGCGCTTCGGCCATTTGGCGCCCGGTAAATTTGCCGGTTTTTGGATCTAAATGGCAACTGCTGCAAAGCATGGAAGCCAGCTTTTGGCCTTTGGCAATACGTACCGGCGTAGCAGATATGGCAAGCGATACGTTTTGCGGTTTGTATTTGGGAATGCCACGCACAGCTACAAAGGAGGCAAAGCCACAGATGGCAACTACAAGTACAGATACTATAAGCAGCAAATAGCGAAATGCTTTTTTCATGACAGTTAAGTTTTGGTTGAGAAGGTTGATACCAAATTTAAAAGTTCTGTATCAAAATTTCAAATGCAAGTTTTTCCTTTCGTTGTTTTTTCTTGAACGGGATTTGAAGCAAAACAACCCGTAGCAATAAAGCTTTTTTACCATAGCAAAAAAAATGTAGGTTTGCACGCCGTAAAGCAGTTGGCAGTCAATAGAATTTCTTATAGATTATTGACTGATAGTAATTCTAAAATTTTAAAAAATAAATATGTCTCTGATAGTTGTGGGCAGCATGGCCTTTGATGCGATTGAAACTCCTTTTGGTAAAAGCGATAGAATTATTGGTGGCGCAGCTACCTATATTGCATGGAGCGCTTCGAACTTCACAAAATCTATCAAACAGATTTCGGTAGTGGGCGGCGATTTTCCAAAAGAAGAATTGCAAGCTTTGGAGCAAAGAGGCGTATCGATGGAAGGCGTACAAATTAAAGAAGACGAGAAATCTTTTTTTTGGAGTGGCAAATATCATATGGATATGAACACACGGGATACGTTGGAAACGCAGCTAAATGTACTGGCCAATTTTCAACCCGTTGTTCCACAAAGCTTCCAGGACTGTGAGTTTTTAATGCTGGGAAATTTAGTACCTGCAGTACAAATGAGTGTGATAGAGCAGCTAAAACATCGGCCGAAATTAGTAGTAATGGATACGATGAATTTTTGGATGGAAGTAGCGCTGGATGATCTAAAAAAAGTATTAAAAAAAGTAGATGTATTATTAGTGAACGACAGCGAAGCACGGGAATTGAGCCATGAATTTTCTTTAGTGAAAGCCGCCAAAATCATAATGAAGATGGGGCCGCAATACCTGATTATTAAAAAAGGTGAACACGGCGCTTTACTGTTTCATAAGGATAATGTATTTTTTGCACCCGCGCTTCCGCTGGAAGATGTGTTTGACCCCACTGGTGCCGGCGATACGTTTGCCGGAGGCTTTATCGGCCATATTGCCCGTACCAAAGATGTATCGTTCGACAATATGAAAACCGCTATTATTGTAGGCTCGGCTATGGCGTCTTTTTGTGTAGAAAAGTTTGGTACCGAACGGTTAAGAACCTTAACCAAAAAAGATATTGACTACCGCATTGTGCAGTTTCAGGAGCTGGTAAATTTTGATATCGAGCTGGTATAAAAAAAGAAATTACTTACACAACTGTAAACTTTATTCTTTGCAATAGAAAAACATTTTTGGCAAAACTCAGTTTTTGTCTATTTTCGCTGCGCAAATGAAAAAAACCACATACACAAAACGTATTAAGAAACATTTTTCCGACAGGGAAGGTGCGTAACGTTATTGTATGTAAAAGATACTAACAAACCTTCCCAAAAACGGGAAGGTTTTTTTATAACTAAACAAAAACAAACCAATAATGAAAGTTGCTGTTGTAGGCGCCACAGGCCTTGTAGGTACTAAAATGCTGCAGGTGTTAGAAGAACGAAATTTTCCGGTTACGGAGCTACTTCCGGTGGCTTCTCAAAAGTCGGTAGGCAAAGAAGTATTTTTTAAAGGCAAGAGCTATAAAGTGGTAAGCATGGAAGATGCGATTGCAGCAAAGCCGGCAGTAGCCTTGTTTTCAGCCGGTGGCAGCACCTCGTTGGAGTGGGCGCCTAAGTTTGCCGAAGCTGGTATTACCGTTATTGACAATTCATCGGCCTGGCGTATGGACCCTAATAAACCATTGGTAGTGCCGGAGGTAAATGCAGATGTATTAACGGCAACCGATAAAATTATAGCCAATCCCAATTGTTCTACCATACAAATGGTAGTAGCCTTACAGCCGCTACATAAAAAGTATGGCATCAGGCGCATCGTAGTATCCACCTATCAAAGCGTTACCGGCACTGGTAAAAAAGCGGTAGATCAATTGATGGGGGAACGGAACAAATCGGTAGCAGGTAAAAGCAGCGAATATGATATGGCGTATAAATATCCGATTGATCTAAATGCCATTCCACAGATAGATGTGTTTTTGGAAAACGGCTATACGAAGGAAGAAATGAAAATGGTGAACGAAACCAAAAAGATTATGGGTGATGACAGCATCAGGGTTACGGCGACAACTGTACGCATTCCTGTTATTGGTGGCCACAGCGAAGCCGTGAACGTAGAGTTTGCTAATGATTTTGATTTACAGGAAGTAAAAGAACTATTAAGCAATGCGCCTGGCGTTATTGTGCAGGATGAACCGTCGGCGCAGCAATACCCGATGCCACTGAATGCACACGAAAAAGATGAAGTATTTGTAGGCCGCTTACGAAGGGATGAAACACAACCCAACACCCTTAATATGTGGATTGTAAGTGATAACCTGCGCAAAGGCGCTGCTACCAATGCCGTGCAGATTGCCGAGTATTTGATGGAAAAAGGATTGTTAGGTTAATGGAAGTTAGTAAGTATTATATTAACTATTGTTGTATACGATTCTGATTTAAACCATACCGGTTCTAATCAGTATCCACCGAACGATTGATAAATTTTAAAAACGGTTGCAAGGCCTCAAAAGCGGCAACCGTTTTTTTATGCAAACTGGCCTTTGTAAGTTCCTCATCCGTTAACTTTTGCTCGGCAATAAAACTTTTTAATTTTAAATATTCAATAGCCATATTATCCCTTTCATAACCTTTGGGCATACTTGCCAAACTTATTTCTGCGCCTTTATATACATCGCCATAAATAGCTTTAAATGTCTTTTCTGTAATGATACTTTCAAACTCTTTCCAGTTGTAATCAATTTCCTGCCGCACTTTTTTTAACTGAAATACTTCGGGCATCCACAATCCGCCGCCTACAAAGCTGTTGCCGGGTTCGCAATGAAAATAATATCCGGCAAAAGGTGATTTTTTGCCGCCTGGTTTAATGCTGGCGCCCATATTAGTTTTGTAGGGTGATTTGTCTTTTGAAAACCGCACGTCGCGGTTAATGCGAAACAAACAATCTTTGGCTGTTAAGCCTGCTATGGCTATATCTGTTCTTCCAAAATCATCAATTACTAATTGAATAAAATTCTGGAAATCTATTTTGGCAGCTTCATATTCTTTTCGGTGTTCTTCAAACCAGGGGCGGTCGTTGTTCTTTTTTAAAAGGGATAAGAAGCGAAGTGTTTGCGGCTCTAACATAGTATCTGAAGGTAATTGCGTGATTAATATGGTTGATAATCAATAGCCGTTTGCGTATTCGAATGTATGATATAATTATAGTGCTATCCTGTTGAGCGAAGTATCTGAAGTACCCGATGCCTCGTTCCTCGGCATGACAGAGTCGCTTATTGCATTATCATACAATTAAAAACAGCATCAGGAAGTTTTTATTTATATTTCATCATTCCTATAACACTCGTGCCCAGTTTTCGCCGCTTTTGATACGGTACATCGTCATTTCGCTTACTGCATATTTATCGGCCAGTTGTTTAATGGTAACATTTCTCTTTTTATTGTGCAGCATATCTTTTATACGCTTTACCTGTGCGGCGGTTAGTTTTAAACCGGTTTGGCGGTTGGCCTGCTTTTCTTTATAGGCCATCTTTGCCGGACTTTGCTGCTGGTGTTCAATCATTTCATCCAGTGTAGCCCATTTTAAATTTTTAACCGAGTTATCCAGCTTGTTGTGATTTTTATGAATTACATATTTGTGCTTGGCAGAAGGCTTATCTATAAAAAGCTTGGCCAGCTCGCGGTGTATATACAGCGTTCCTTTTTTGCCGGGGCGGTGCAGGTTTAAAGTGCGATAGCCGGTAGTTAAAGAGCCTTGTAAAAGTTTTCCATCTTCCAGTATCTCTTCTTTATAACTGGCAATGCGGCCCTGCGACGATAAAGCGTAGCGGTTGCGCAGTTCTTTACTGCCGCTGAAGGCCAGTGGCTTCCAAACCTCGGCTGAAAGTTTCTTAATCATGCATGTATATTTTACCGGAAGCGTAAAGCTTGTATGAACACTATAGTTAATAAGATTCGCTATAAAATTCGTGCCTGATATTATATCAATCCTTATGTATCATTTTCAAAAACTGATCTTCCGAAATAATTTTAATACTGTTGATTTTTTTTGCTTTTTCCAGTTTGCTGCCGGCATCGTCGCCCACTACCAGGTAAGCCAGCTTGCTGCTTACACCCGAAACAATTTGTCCGCCCTGCGCTTCCACCATCGCCTCAGCTTCGCTTCGTTTTAATTGGTTCATAGTTCCGGTAAATAAAAACGTCTGTCCTTTCAGGCTGCCACCGGGTACAAATTGTTTTTTATCATTTTGTAATTGTACCCCCAGGCTTTGCAGTTTTTTAAGCATTTTGATATTATCATCATTCTGAAAAAAAGAATATACGCTGCTGGCTACTTTAGGGCCTACGTCTTCCAGGTTTTGTAGCGCTTCTTCATCAAAATTCTGAAGGTCTAAAATATTATTTATGGCATGTGCCAGTGTTTTAGCCATGGTTTCTCCTACAAACCGGATTCCCAGCGCAAAGATCAGGCGGTGCAGGGGTTGCTTTTTGGTAGCTTCAATAGCGGCTTTCAAATTATCAACCGATTTTTTTCCAAAGCCTTCCAAAGCACCAATGGCTTCATAATCCAACTGGTAAATTTGCGGTATGGATTGCAGCCAACCCAGGTTGTAAAATTTTTTAATATTCGCTTCGCCCAGTCCCCTGATGTCCATAGCATCTTTGCTGGTAAAATGGTACAGCCGCTCCAGTATTTGTGCGGGGCAATTAATATTGGTACAGCGCCAGGCGGCCTCTTCCGCTACGCGGTACAATTCGTCGCCGCAGGATGGGCAATTTGTCGGAAACCGGATTGCCTGTTCCGTGCCGGTGCGTAATTCGGTTAATGGTTTTACAATATACGGAATCACATCACCGGCACGCTCCACTAAAACGGTATCGCCTATGCGAATATCTTTTTCGCGAATGTTATCTTCATTAAAAAGCGACACAGAACCTACAGTAACACCGCCTATAGGCACAGGTTCTATTTTAGCCACCGGGCCAATATTGCCGGTACGGCCTACCTGGTATTCTACCCGCAATAGTTTACTGGTGGCCTGACGCGCTTTAAATTTATAAGCTATGGCCCAGCGGGGATGGTGGGTGGTCATACCCATTTTATCCTGCAATTCAAAATCGTTTACTTTAATTACCATCCCGTCAATTTCATAAGGAAGGTTTTCCCGCTCTACTTCAAATTCGTTGCAATATTCTATTACGGCCTGTATGCCTTTCAATACTCTTTTTTCTTTTTGCGGACTTCTGAAGCCCAGGTTCCACAATATCTCCAGCGATTGGGAATGAGAAGATAGTTGATAGTTGGTAGAGGATAGTTGGTTGCCACTCTTGTCCTTTTTCTTACTATCATCTACTGTATAATAACTGATATGGTATACAAAAGCTTCCAACTTGCGGCGGCTTACCTCCAGCGGATCTTTAATACGTAAAGAACCGGAAGCGGCATTGCGCGGATTAGCTAAAGGAGAAATACCTTGTTCTATCAGGGCATCATTAAACTTTTTAAAATTATTTTTATTGATCAATACCTCGCCACGGATTTCTACCGTTTGCAAGCCATAATCTAAAAAATTTGCCGATAAGGGAATGGTGCGGATTTGTTTGATATTGGGTGTGATATCATCGCCGCGAACGCCATCGCCGCGGGTAGCGCCGCGTCCCAACTGGTTGTTTTCATATACCAACGAAATGCTGGCACCGTCAAACTTCGGTTCTACACAATATTCAATTACTTCCAGGCCGGTGAGTTCACGGGCCTTCCTGTCAAAGTCAATCAGGTCATCACTGTCATACGAGTTGTCGAGCGACAACATCGGTACCAGGTGCGGCACGGTAGGAAAAGAAGCCGTTAGCCCTTTACCTACCCGCTGCGTAGGCGAATCCGCTACTATCAGATCGGGGTTTTCTTTTTCCAATTTCTCCAATTGCTTATACAGCATATCATATTCATAATCGGAAATCAACGGGTTATCCAGCACATAATACCGGTTTTCGTGAAACTGCAGTACCGACCGTAATGTTTCAATTTCTTTAGGTAAAATACCGCTTCCGGATTGTGCTTCCTGTAGCAGTTGCTTTGTTTTCGACTGTAAGTTTTTTATCTTTTCGTTTTCCATCAGGTTGTAAAAATAATAAGGGATTATGCAGGCCGCTTATAAAATTATTGTGTTTTAAGTACATAGTGTATATTAGCCGTATAAACGATTGCTATGATGAAAAGGATATTGGGGATAGTAGCTGTTATCAGTTGCTTTGTGGCAAAGGCGCAACTGCTTACCTGGTCGCCTTCTTTTCCTGTGGAAAATAATACTACCCAAACCCTGACCATCACAGTAGATGCAACCAAAGGCAACAAAGGCTTACTGAATTATACACCTAACGGCGATGTATATGTGCATATTGGCGTTATTACCAATTTAAGCAATTCCGCATCCGATTGGAAATATGTAAAATTTACCTGGGGCACTACTAGCACTCCAGCGCAAGCTACTTATCTCGGAAATAATAAATGGCAATATGCTATTACCGGCAGCCTGCGCACTTTTTTTGGTGTTACCAATACATCGGAAACCATCCGGAAAATTGCTATCCTGTTTCGCAACGGAAGCGGCACCCAAAAGCAAGCAAATAGTGATGGCAGCGATATGTATATTCCGGTGTATGGCAGCAGTTTGGCCGTTAGCATATTACAACCCTCTAAAGAGCCGCGCTTTGTGCCGGTTCCCGAACCACAAAACTTAGCTATTGGTAGCATCTTTACTTTTAAAGCCGACGCCAGTAAACCGGCTACTATAAAATTATATGATAACGGAACTGTAATTGCTACGGCAACCAATACGCAAACTGCCAGTACTACGGCTACGGTAAGTGGAGCCGGCGAGCAGCAATTGATAGCCGAAGCCACGGATGGTGCTACCACCACCTACGATACCCTCAGTTTTTATATAGCACCGGCCACTACTACGGCGGCTTTGCCGGCAGGCGTAAGAGATGGAATTAATTACGAAGCGGGAAACACTTCGGTAGTGCTGGTGCTGGATGCCCCGGGTAAAACGAAGGCTTCGGTGATTGGCGATTTTAATAACTGGACGGAAACCGTAGCATATAGCATGAACAAAACGCCGGATGGTAAAAAGTTCTGGCTGCGTATTACCGGCTTAATGGCGGGAACAGAATATGGCTATCAATACAAAGTAGATGATTCGATAAAAATAGCCGATCCATACACCGAAAAAGTTTTGGATCCTGACAATGATGCTTCTATTACGGCTGCCACTTATCCTGGTTTAAAAGCGTATCCTGCGGGTAAAACCACAGGCATTGTAAGCGTACTGCAAACCGGTCAAACTGCTTACAACTGGACGAGTACCAACTACACACGACCCGATAAAAAAACATTGGTACTATATGAATTGTTGGTTCGTGATTTTGTGGCTGCACATGATTGGAAAACATTGGCCGATACATTAGGCTATTTGAAAAATTTAGGCATCAATGCCATTGAAGTGATGCCGTTTAATGAATTTGAAGGCAACAACAGTTGGGGCTATAATCCGGATTTTTATTTTGCACCGGATAAATACTATGGTCCAAAAAATACGCTGAAACAATTTGTGGATGCCTGCCACAAATATGGGATAGCAGTAGTAATGGATATTGCTTTAAACCATTCCTTTGGTTCATCGCCTATGGTGCAGTTATATTGGGATGCTGCCAATAACCGGCCTGCCGTCAATAATCCATGGTTCAATCCCGTAGCCAAACATGCTTATAATGTAGGGTATGATATGAACCATGAAAGCCTGAATACCAAATATTTTGTAAGCCGGGTACTAGAGCATTGGTTAACCGAATATAAGATCGACGGATTCCGGTTTGACCTGGCCAAAGGCTTCACCCAAAAGCAAACCTGTGATAACAACGGGGGTAATTGTAATGTATCTTCCTGGAGTGCTTACGATGCTTCCCGCGTGGCTATATGGAAGGGATATTACGATACGGTGCAAACGAAATCTTCCAACGCTTATGTAATACTGGAGCACTTTGCCGATAATACCGAAGAGAAAGAATTATCCGACTACGGTATGCTGCTGTGGGGAAATTTAAATGCCAATTATGCACAGGCCGCTTTAGGATATTCCACTCCGGACCCCGGAGGAAATACCTGGAACTTTGGCAATGGCATTTTTACTCAACGCGGCTGGACCAAGCCGCACCTGGTAACCTATATGGAAAGCCATGACGAAGAACGCATACAATATAAAAATGAGCAATATGGCAATGCATCGGGCAGCTATAATATTAAAGATATTAATACCGGCCTAAAAAGAGTGGAACTGGACGCGGCGTTTTTCTTCACCATTCCTGGACCGAAAATGATATGGCAGTTTGGCGAACTGGGCTATGATTACCCGATTAACTATTGCGAGAACGGAACGGTAAGCAATGATTGCCGCCTCAGCCCAAAACCCATCCGGTGGGATTACTATCAAAATGCACAACGCAAAGAAGTATATGATGAATTTGCCAGCCTTATTAAACTGCGTTTTCATCCGTTATATAAA
>JAICHT010000059.1 GCA_025924755.1 Chitinophagaceae bacterium
AATGTAATACGCGAGGCTTGCAAAAGAGCCCGCTCTGCATAGGTATTCGGTGCTTTTTCGGCTACGGCTGCGTAACTTTCCAATGCATTTTTCCAGTCTTTGCGATTGTTATAAATCTCCGCCCTGAAAAAATTGGCATTGATGGCATAAGAACCGGCCGGGAAGCGCTGTATATAATTATTGAAAGCCGTTAGGGCCGCATCCATATTGCCATTATCATATTGAATTTTAGCAGACGTATAGGTTAATGAATCTTCGGCATTTACCGATAGCGGTTTGCCTGCCTGCCGCATCATATCGGCATATGCACCCGGATTTCCACTTTCTACATAAATTGTTTTAATATTATCCAATGCATCATCTGCCTCCGGCGAATTGGGATATTCCTGTATCAGCGTTTGGTAATTGGTAATAGCTGCGCTGGTATTATTGAGATTGTAATATGCGACTCCTAAATTTAAATAAGCCCTTGGTTTTAAACTGCTGTTACTGGTAGCTTTAATAATGTTCTCCAAATAAGGAATGGCTTCTCTAAAACGCTCATCGCCCAAATAAGTAAGTGCACTTTCCATATTAGCATCGGGCACTAATGATGACGCCGGGAACTTGCGGGTAAGCGTGGTTAATAAATTAATTTTTTCGGCAGAACTGTTGATACCGGCTATCATTGCTTTTTGGTACGTAGCATAATCTTCCGCAGCCCACGACATGCGGATCACATTATCATACATAGCTTTTGCCTGCGTATAATTGCGATTCATGAAGTAGGTGTCGGCAGTACGTACGTATGCATCCTGTGTAAGCGGGTCAGCACTTAAGGACACGTTTTTGGCCAGCGGTTCAAAAAAAGTTTGCGCTACTTTATAATTTTCCTTTTTATAATAGCAATATCCCAGGTTGTATTTTACATTAGTAGCATTTGCTTCGCCATTAGCAGGGGCACCGGCATTTAAGTATGCATAGTAATATTGAATCGCATCATCTAGACGATTGGTGCGATAAGCTATTTCTCCCTTCCAGAAATTTAAAAATGGCAATACGGAGGCGTTGTTCGGATCTTTCAGCGCTTTATTTAACAAAGTGTCGGCCTCAGCCAGTTGTGCATCATTGATTAACTCGGTAGCACGTCCAAATAAAATGCGGGGATATAGTTTTTTGGTATTGGCTGACGGGTATTGAATATTATCCAGCAATGCCAAAGCATCCCGGTAATTGTTTGTGTTGGCTAAAGCACCTACCAATAAATCAGTTGCTTCATCTTTATAAGTAGAGTTCGGATAGTCATTTAAAAAAGAACGCAGGCTTTTCAGGGCCTCATCCTGGTAACCTAATTCATAGGAAAGCTTTGCATAATTAAATCGCGAAATTTCACGTTGCGATTTATCACTATTGTTAGCTGAACTGAATAAGAAGGCATTACGGGCATTGGCTTTTTGGCCGGTACGTAAATAAGAATCGCCGAGCAAATACATAGCATCCTGGCTCAGCGAATCTTCTTTTCCGCTTAATTGCTTAAAACCTTCAATGGCTTTGTCTAATTGATTGCCCTGGTAATATGCATACGATAATTCGTACAAATCTTCGCGGCGTACTTTTTTTGATTTTGCTACATAATCTTCCAGAAGCGGCAACGCTTTGGCATATTGCTTTTTCTCAAAATAGGCATGGCCCAGCAACTGCTTCAACTCCAGGTCGTAGTATTGTGTTTTACCTTGCTTTAATTTGTTTTCAGCATATGCAATCGCTTTATCTTTATCGCCCTGCACATAATAAATCTGCGCCACATAATAAGGAACAATGGTTTCGTAGGCCGGTTGGTTTTCCACTACTTTAAAGCTTTTCAACGCATCGGCATAGTCACGGTCTTTAAATGCGATGAAGCCATAATAGTAATTGGCATCTATATAGTTCGGGTCATCTTTAATCTGGCGAATGGCATCAAAAAGAGGTTTTGCTTTTGCAAATTGCTGCAGTGTAAAGTAAGAGTAACCCTGGTGAAATTTCATATCGGCTATTTCACGGTTGCTCAGGTTGGCAATATTGGATTGTTCGTACAATTGCGCTGCATCGCTAAACTGCTGTTTACGAAAATCGTACTCGGCTAAATGATAATTCATCATCTGCACTCGTGCATTGTTTTTGGTAACGGTTGCATAATCTTTCGCATCCTGAAATCCTCTTCCTTCGTTTTGCTTCAGTTCACATACAATCGTATAATACTTAATTTCCTGCACGGCAATGGGCCGGTTTATTTCGTCGGTTTCTTTAATAGACTCCCGCAATTCTTGCAATATCGGGTAAGCCAGGTTGTATTGTTCTTTTTGAAAATATTCTTTGGCTAAATCTAATTTTTGTTGCGGGTTTTTTATATCAAGATTGTGGTTTTGCTGTGCAATGCTTAAGAAACCAACCAGGCAGAAACAAAGGAATAAACTACATTTCTTCATATTAACGTTCTTTAGCCATTTGGTGGGATAACGCTGTAAATATTACAATTATTTTACCCCCGGCCAAACATCATTCCAAAGAAAGATTAAAAAGAGATAGGCCTATAAGGTTTAACAATATGTTGTTCAGCGATCCAACTATTAAATTTGAATTTCTTTCTGTAAAATTGTGCTCTTTTACTTTACATCTTATGAAAAAACTTTTTAGTACCTATTGTTCTGATGGAGCTTTCTCTTTTGCGATGCTGGTGTTGCGCCTGGGTGCCGGCATATTGCTAATGGTGAATCATGGCTTCGATAAGCTGATACATTTTTCATCAAAGGCACCACACTTTACCGATCCGTTTCATATCGGGTCTACGCCTTCCTTAGCAATGGTGGTATTTGCCGAATTCTTTTGCGCTGTTTTTGTGATCATGGGATTATTTACCCGCCTGGCCTGTGTGCCCATCATCATTTCTTTAGCCGTGGCGTTGTTTTACGCCCATCATGGAAATGCTTTTAATATTGGCGAAAGTGCCGCCTTATTTTTAAGCTGTTTTATAGCTATTTTATTTGCAGGTCCCGGCAATGCAAGCCTTGATCGTTTTGTAGGAAAGTAGTAATGCAGGTAATTGATGTCAGATCATAATATATTGTACACGGATCATTAATATTATATCTTATTTAAGTACATCCAATACTTTATACATTTTTTGCACCAGCGTAGATGAAGGTCCGTTATAGTTGTTCACCAAAAAAGAAAAAATATAGCTTTTGCCGCTTTTAGAAGTGTGATAACCTGCAAAGCCTTTTACATCGTGGATGGTACCACTTTTCATTTTCATATCATTGTACTCCGGAAGTGCATGATAAAAGCTTTCAAACCAGGGTTGTTTTTGGGCATATTGCAATACCATAACCTGCGCATGTGTGGTAACACGGTTTAGCGGCGAAAGTCCTGAGCCGTCTACTATATTAATTTCCGATGCACTAATACCTTTTGTTTTCCAGAAATCTTTCAGAACTGCCACACCGGTATCGGTAGCGCCTACTCCATTTTGCTGATAGCCTATGGTTTTTAATAAAGCCTCTCCATACAGGTTAATACTTCTTTTCAAAAACCAATATATAATGCTATCCAACGGCGGTGATGTGATGGTATAAAAAGTTTTTCCGGGTTGGTTTTCCATAAGATGATTATAAGAAAGAGACTGCGAAAATGCAATATGGTTTTCCTGTAAAGCATGTTTCATAGCAGCAATAAAAAAGACTTCTGGCTGCGGCATCGTAGCTGAAATGGTAAAGTGATTTTCATTCACCGGAATGGTTCCTCTTAAAATACCTTCAGTAGCATGTAGTGGATAATAAACATAGGCATTATCGCCTGAACCTTTTGCCGCAGCTGTAAGCTGAGAAGTAAAAGTAATATCGGTTTCAGGGTCTGTATTTAAAATACGAACGGTATCGCCAATAATGCTTCCAGATTTTAGGGCAATATCAAACTGGTTTTCTCTCCAGTTAAACTTTGCGGCACCGGCACCATAATAACTTCCGATATCCTGCCACAACCAGCCATCAGGTACAGTTCCATAGTTCCAGTTCCTATTGTCAATATCAATATGGCTGATGACAGTAATTGGCAATTTTTTTATGGCAGCTACTATGCCTTTTATCACCTGTTGTTCTTTGGTTTGCTCCCACCTCCAGCTTCCCAATGTTGGGTCGCCACTTCCGGTTATTAGTATATTACCATCCTCCATTTTTCCCCTGTAACCAATAGTAGTTTTATAGGTAAAATTTTTTCTCAGCAACTCAAACGACGCCGTACTGGTAAAAAGCTTTTGGGTGGAGGCGGGTGCTAACCCAATAGTAGAAGATTTGTCAAAAATAACGGCATCCGTTTTGCCATCTACTACATAAAGCGATGCAAGCGCACTGTTTAACTGCGGGTCATTTTCAAATTGGGAATAAGCTGTTTTCAGCTTTTCCGTCACTGTTTGCGCATCAGCCTTTATACACCAAAAACAAATACAAAAAATTATCAACCTTTTTTTCATACGCCTTGTTACATTGCATCTAAATTAGGCGTTGCAATATATTTACTAAAATCTTTTAATTGTGACACAAGCAACTATTATAACGATTGGGGATGAATTGCTGATAGGACAAACCATTGATACCAACAGTGCATTTATTGCAAAAGAATTGAATGGCATCGGTATATGGGTAAAAAGAAGGCTTGCCATTGGCGATGTACAAGAAGAAATTTTGAACGCGTTGACTACAGAAAGCAAAGCCTGTGATGTGGTAATCATAACTGGGGGACTTGGGCCTACCGGCGATGATATTACAAAACAAGTTCTGGCGGAGTATTTTAATGCAGAACTGAGGGTTGACGAGGGAGCGCTTCAAAATGTAAAAGACATTTTTTCTAAACTAAATCGTCCGTTAACCGAACGCAATAGTAAGCAAGCCGAAGTGCCGGATGCCTGCACGGTGTTACCTAATAAAACAGGTACAGCCCCGGGTATGTGGTTTGAAAAACAAGGGGTGATCTACGTTTCTTTGCCTGGCGTTCCGCACGAAATGGTGGGGCTAATGCAGGACAGTGTCATACCCAAATTAAAAGAACAATTAAAACTCCAGGCAATTGTACACAAAACGCTGCTTACAGCCGGCCAGGGAGAATCTACCATAGCCGATGCACTAGCTGATTTTGAAAAGAACCTGCCGGAGCATATCAAGTTGGCCTATTTACCGGCGTATGGTATGGTGCGGCTACGCCTCACCGGTAGAGGCGACAATATGCAGCTGCTGGAACAAGAAACAGCGCAGCAATTTGACCAATTAAAAGACCTGGTGAAGGATTGGATGGTGATAGATAAAGATATGCCTTTAGAAGAAGTAGTAGGAAACTTATTGGTTGAAAAAAGCAAGTTTGTAGCTACGGCAGAAAGCTGCACCGGCGGTTATATTGCCCATTTAATCACTGCAAAGTCCGGCGCCAGTACCAGCTTTAAGGGTAGCGTAGTTTGTTATGCCAATGAAGCCAAGGAAAATGTATTGGGCGTGGCGCACGGCACTATTATTAAATATGGCGCGGTAAGCGAAGAAACCATTATTGAGATGGCCAAGGGAATTGTGTATGTAATGAATGCCGACTATGCTATTGCTACTTCGGGTATTATGGGCCCAAAAGGCGGCACCCCCGAAAAGCCGGTGGGCACCGTATGGATAGCAGTAGCCAACAAAGAAAAAGTAGTATCCAAAAAATATGTTTTCCGCTTTGACAGGAAAAGAAATATTGAACAAACCGCACTTACTTCTTTGAATATGCTGCGCCAGTTTATTTTACAGGAAGAAAAGGAATAAAAATAACTTAAACTCCTTTGCGTATTTTTGACCGTTGGCTTTTTGAAATGAACCTGTAATAAAATCGTATATACTAATGGCGACAGTAGACCTGGTAATGCCTAAATTAGGCGAAAGTATAATGGAAGCAACCATTTTAAAATGGCATAAGAAAAAGGGTGACACTATTACTATGGATGAAACCCTTTTAGAAATAGCAACCGATAAAGTAGATAGTGAAGTGCCGTCTACCGCCGAAGGTATTGTGGATGAAATATTGTTTAATGAAAATGATGTGGTTTCCATTGGTACGGTTATCGCCCGTATTAAAACCAGTGCTGATGCGCCTGCTTCGCAGCCAGCCACCCCTTCTCCGGCGCCAGTATCCTATACTGTTCCATCACCTCAGGAGCAGCAACATGCCAGGCACGATGCTGCTGTTACTCCTGCCGCTGCTTCCACAAATAACCGGTTCTATTCGCCGCTTGTACTAAATATTGCGGCCCAGGAAGGCGTCAGCTTAACCGAATTGGAAAACATTGCCGGAACGGGTAATGAAGGCCGGGTGACAAAAAGAGATATCCTGCAATATGTAAGCGACAAGAAAAACCGGAAAGCACAAGGTTCGCAAATGCCGGTTCATAGCCAGCAGGAAAAGCCACAGGTTCAGGAAGCATCTATGCCACCAGCAATCAACCGGCAACCTACGACTACCCATTCCGGGAATGTGGAAATAATAGAAATGGACCGCATGCGCAAACTCATTGCAGACCATATGGTGCGCAGCAAACATATCAGTCCGCATGTAACTTCTTTTACAGAAGCTGATGTAACCAACCTGGTACAGTGGCGTGAAAAAACAAAAAAAGAATTTGAAAAACAGGAAGGTACCAAAATAACATTTACGCCACTTTTCATTGAGGCTATTGTCCGGTGTATTAAAAAATTTCCCATCATTAATAGTTCGGTGGATGGCGATAAGATCATTATTAAAAAAGACATCAATATTGGTATGGCAGCAGCTTTGCCCAATGGCAACCTGATTGTTCCGATTATTAAAAATGCCGACCAATTGAATTTAGTGGGTCTGGCCAAACAGGTAAATACCTTGGCCGAAAATGCCCGCAACAGTAAATTGAAACCCGAAGATACACAAGGGGGCACTTTTACATTAACCAACGTAGGTACGTTTGGCAGTTTAATGGGCACACCCATTATCAACCAGCCACAAGTAGCCATATTAGCAGTAGGTGCTATAAAAAAGCGGCCGGTTGTAATAGAATCGCCGCACGGCGATAGCATTGCTATCCGGCACATGATGTATTTGTCTATGAGCTACGATCACCGGATAGTAGATGGCAGTATTGGCGCTACATTTTTAACGGCAGTGGCTAATGAATTGGAAAACTTTGACATCAACAGAGCCATATAAACTGCTTTATACCTGTTATTTTCATACTACAAAGACTTGTTGTGTCTGTTTATTGCACTACAAATTATTGTACTTGTAACTTATCTTTGTATAAACCTCATTTATGAAAAAAAGTTATCCATTGCATTTTACTTTAGAAGATGGTACCAAGGTTGAGGTTAACAAAACGGGTGCAGATACGTATGACTTTACTTTGAACATGCCGGCAGGCCGTACAGAGCATTTTACATTTGTTGATGAAGGAAAGCCTTTTGCTGAAGTGGAAGATTCTTTAGAAGATTTCGATCAGTTGGACGCCCTTCGTACCTTCTGGCTGGAAAGGCAAAGTATTGAATAAGTATAAGTATATCCGCTGCCAAAACCAAAGCCAGTTTGATTACTGGTTACTATATGCTTATCATACCTACTGCAGATGATTAGTTATAGGGCGCTAGCCTACCAGCATATGTTCGCTTTTACTAAATAAAAATCCGTTGCTGCTGAAACACAAGCTACTCCAACCACTTTAATTCTGAATAATACTTGCAATAGCCATCAGTAATCCTATAACTTTATAAAGGATCATTTATCAGCACTCCTACACATGAAACGGATAACCTCAATTGATTTTACCCGCGGGTTTGTAATGATTATTATGGCGTTAGATCATACCCGCGATTTCATGCATATAGATTCTCTTACGCAAAGCCCGACCGATTTAACCACTACTACACCAATCCTTTTTTTTACACGGTGGATCACGCATTTATGTGCGCCTACGTTTGTTTTTTTATCCGGGATATCTGCTTATCTTTTAGTAAAAAAAGAACAGAATCACGCAAAAAGCAAACGTTTTTTATTAAGCCGGGGTATCTGGTTAATACTACTGGAATTCACATTGGTAAACTTTGCACTTTGGTTCGATCTGAAGTTCAGGATACTGATTTTTGAAGTGATTGGCGCTATTGGCTTTGGTTTCATTATACTCTCCCTTTTATTAAAACTTCCGGCAAAAAGGATCGGCATCATTGGTTTACTTATCATTTTTGGGCACGATCTTTTTTTCTATACTACCATGCGTGATGGTTCACCATTCAAGGTATTTTTAACGTCCTTATTTAGTTCCAATGCATTTCCACTTTCCTCAAATACCACTTTCATTATGGGCTATCCACCGGTTCCATGGCTTGGTATTATGCTTTCCGGTTTTGCTACGGGTAAATTATATGAACGGACAGAAATAGAAAGAAAGCGACTGTTTCTTAAATGGGCCCTTACTATTCTATCGTTGTTTGTAATCATCCGCTTCATCAATATTTATGGAGACACAACAAAATGGAGTACACAAAAAACGCCGGTATTTACTTTTTTGTCATTCGTCAATGTTACAAAATATCCACCTTCGCTATTGTTTTGCCTGTTGATGTTAGGCATTATGTTTTTAGTACTCTTCTTTGCAGAAGGATTGAAAAGTAAAATCAATACTATTGTGGTGGTTTATGGAAAAGTCCCACTCTTCTACTTTTTAATACATTTATACATTCTTCATTTGATAATGCTGTTGATGGTTTTTCTTCAAGGCTTTCGATGGCCTGATATGGTTTTTGGGTCTAATTTTGGCCGGCCAAAAACCGGAAGCGGCGTACAACTTTGGGTTATTTACCTGCTATGGGTAAGCGTTGTAATTGCCATGTACCCGCTGTGCAAATGGTATGGGCAATATAAATTTTTGCATAAAGAAAAAAAATGGCTCCGCTATTTGTAACCGGCATTTTTCATAACTGGTTCTTATAGATTTTTATTTAAAGCTTTTGTAGCATTGCTCAATAAATTTTTTAGTAGCTTACTACCTTATTTTATAACTGTATGAAAAAACTTACCTTCTTTGTAATAACTATTATCATGTTTACCATCACAAGTAGTGCGCAGGAGAAAATAGTACCGCTATGGCCGGCTGGCAAAGTACCCAACTATCAAAAAACAACTGAGACTGAAAAAAGAGAAGCCGGGGATATATTAACGGTAAGTTATGTGCAGCAGCCAGATATAGCCGTGTTTCTTCCAACCAAAAAAAATGCAACCGGGCAGGCGGTAGTGGTATGTCCTGGTGGTGGATATGGCGTGCTGGCGTACGATTGGGAAGGCACCGATATTGCCAAATGGCTTAACTCAAAAGGTATTGCTGCCATTGTATTAAAATACCGTCTGCCAAATTCTAAAAGTAATATCGTGCCTTATCAATCGCCTTTAATGGATGCAAAAAGAGCCATGCGCCTGGTACGTGCCAATGCTGGTCAGTGGAATATTAAAAAAGACAAAGTAGGTGTGATGGGATTTTCAGCCGGCGGCCATTTGGCCTCTACCCTGGGAACCCATTTTGATGAAGGAAACCCTGCTGCGGCCGATTCGGTAGAACGTTTTAGCTCCCGTCCCGATTTCATGATTTTACTATACCCGGTAATAACCATGACAAAAAAATTCATGCATGAAGGTTCGAGGAATAATTTAATAGGCAACCACCCGGATGAAGCCCTGGCTAAAAATTTTTCGAACGAATTACAAGTCACTAAAAATACACCGCCCACTTTTTTGGTGCATGCTACCGACGATGATGCCGTGCCGGTAGAAAACAGTTTGGTATTTTATCAGGCGTTGAAAGACCAGGGTGTTCCTGCCGAAATGCATCTTTACCCTACCGGTGGCCATGGTTTCGGGTTAGCTATCGGCCAATATTATTTACAAACTTGGACGGACCGCTGCATTGACTGGCTGAGGGGGTTGAAATAAAGATATTAAAAGCTAAAGCTGGCTTGCTTATCGGGATAATCCAGTTTGGTGCTTTGGCGTTTGCCATTAACTACTACGTGCATAATATTAATTTGCCCATCATTAAAATCATGAAGAAGGCTGTTGGTAATATCCAGTTTTTTTAAAGAAATAATATTATTTACCTGGAAGTAGCAATACACCGATTCTTTTTGCATCTCGAAACCTACATATTGCAATGGGACAGCTTTCCCATCAACTATAAGGTGCAGGTGTTTCGTAATGTAATCGGTCACTAGTTTATCCACCGTGGCCTTATACTTTTCGTTGGAAAGATCCAACTCGGCTTTATAGTTATGTTCCAATGTTTGTTCAAAATCTTCGGCAAACATTTTACAACTTATTTCCAAAACCTTGTCTTTGCTGTTATGATTGATTTCAGTAACACTGATATAAAACGGATGTGGGCTGCGGCCCTTAGGCGCTGTTAAGGAATGACCGTTTATATGTAAAGGACCGATAAAAAAAGTAAGAACATACAAAGTATAAAATAGGGCCGCCATGAAAAAGTATTTTTTACGTTTACAAAAGTCTGCTTTATTTTGAAGCCTTAATAGTACAAAAGGTTAAAGCTTCCATGAGTGATTTTGTTTTTTACCTGCGCCTTGGCTGGGAGCATATTATGAATATTGGTGCGCTGGATCATATCTTTTTTATTATGGCGCTGGCGGCTATTTACATGTTAAAAGACTGGCGGCGGGTATTGGTTCTGGTTACGGCTTTTACTATCGGCCACTCTTTAACACTGGCATTAAGTACTTTAAGAATTATTGAAGTACCCTCTGCCTGGGTGGAGTTTTTAATTCCCTGCACAATTATCTTTACGGCATTAGCCAATTTGTTTCAAAGAAATTTTACCACAATTACGATACGGATCAATTATTTTTTTGCCTTGTTTTTTGGTTTAATACACGGGTTGGGCTTTGCAAATGCGTTGCGGTTTATTTTAGCTGAAGACCAAAATTTCGGATGGAGTTTATTTGGATTTAACGTAGGTTTGGAGGCCGGACAAATTGTAATCGTTTTTTTCATATTATTGCTTGCCCAATTATTTGTAGGCTTTCTGAATATTAACCGCCGGGGATGGGTGATTTTTATATCAATTGCTGTATGGCTTGCAGCTTTAAACATGGCAGTGGAACGATGGCCTCATTAGCGGTAAACAAATGATAGGTATTTCATACAAAATCAATAGATCATTAATTGGCAATTGCACTATTTCTAATATTTTCCATTGCAATAAATAAGTAAAATTTTACAAAACAAATACATATGCATATGAACATGAAGGACTTTTTTATGTTTTTTGCCGCAACCGGGTTAGCTTCCGGCGCTATGGCACAAAACATTCAAAACAATCCGGGCTCTAACCATGCCAATAAGTTTGAACAACTGGGCACTGCCCTGCCAACGCCTAACGAATACCGCACGGCAAGCGGTGCTCCGGGGCCTAAGTACTGGCAGCAGCGTTGCGATTACGACATCAAAGCGAGCCTTGATGAAAATAACCTGCGCTTAACCGGCAGCGAAGCAGTTACGTACTACAATAACTCGCCGGATGTATTAACTTACTTGTGGGTGCAGCTGGATGAAAATGAACACAGCACTACTAAAAACGCCAACTATCAAAATAGTAATCCGCTGCCAAAAGAAACCAATGACGCAATGCTGAAACGTCTGGAAGAAGCCAAAAGCGATAATGGCTATGGCGTTAATATTGTAAAACTTACAGATGCAACCGGTAAAGCGCTAGAGTACGTGGTAAATAAAACCATGATGCGAATTAACTTACCCGCACCTTTAAAGCCGGGACAAAAATTTGTTTTTAACTGCAATTGGAATTATAAGATCTCTGACCGTATGACCTATGGCGGCCGAGGTGGATACGAGTACTTTCCGGAAGACGGCAATTATTTATTTACTATCACGCAGTGGTATCCCCGCTTGTGTGTGTACAGCGATTTTCAAGGTTGGCAAAACCACCAGTTTACCGGTCGTGGCGAGTTTGCTTTAACTTTTGGCAACTTTAAAGTGCAAATGACCGTTCCTGCTGACCATATTGTAGGTGCTACCGGACAATGCCAGAACTACCAGCAGGTATTAACCCCGGCTCAATACTCCCGGTGGCAAAAAGCTCAAACGGCTAAAGAGCCTGTAGAAATTGTAACGCTTTCCGAAGCGAAAGCATCAGAAAAAGTAAAAAACAAAAGCACCAAAACCTGGACGTTTGTAGCAAATAATGTTCGTGACTTTGCCTGGACCTCTTCCCGCAAATTTATATGGGATGGTATGCCAGCTTATGTAGAGGGCAAAAAGGTTATGTGCATGAGTTATTATGGAAAAGAAGCGTATGGCTTGTACCGCAAGTTTTCTACCAAAGCCGTAGCGCATACTATCAAAACGTATTCAAAGTTTACGATACCTTTTCCTTACCCAGTTGCGCAAAGCGTAGAAGCATCTAACGGTATGGAGTACCCGATGATCTGCTTTAACTATGGCCGTACTGAAAAAGACGGCACGTACAGTGAAGCTACTAAGTATGGAATGCTTGGAGTTATCATCCACGAAGTAGGTCATAACTTCTTCCCTATGATTGTAAATAGCGACGAACGCCAGTGGACGTGGATGGATGAAGGAATCAATACTTTCTGCGAATACCTGACAGAGGAGTTGTATGACAATAAATTTCCTTCCCGTCGCGGCCCAGCTTTTACGATTACCGATTATATGAAGCTGCCAAAGAACCAGTTGGAACCGATCATGACCAATTCAGAGAATATTATAGGCTTTGGTCCAAATGCGTATTCCAAGCCTTCTACCGGTTTAAATATATTACGTGAAACGATTATGGGCCGTCAGTTGTTTGATTATGCCTTTAAAGAATATGCACGCCGCTGGGCCTTTAAACATCCGACACCTGCCGACTTTTTCCGTACGATGGAAGATGCCAGCGGTGAAGATTTAGACTGGTTTTGGAGAGGTTGGTTTTACAGTACCGACGTCTGTGACATCTCAATTGACTCGGTAAAATATGCCCGTGCCGACGTAAATGCAGGTATTCCAGCCCGGCCAAAAAGCGAAGGGGATATGGACCAGATGCGTCCGCTACCAGCGCCAATGGTAAATGCATTTGAGGACATATCGAAAGTACGCAACCGCCAGGATCCGAATATTAAATTTTTAACCGATGCAGATACATCGCTGCGTGATTTTTACTGGAAATACGACCGGGGGATGGAACCGGTAGATACTTCAAAATATTCCTATTCCAGACCTTCTAATTTAGAGCCATTAGACGATTCGCTGAAACAGAAATATAGCAACAAGTATTTTTATGAAATCAGCTTTAGCAATAAAGGAGGACTGGTAATGCCTATTATTATTGAGTGGACGTTTAAAGACGGCTCGAAAGAAGTAGACCGTATACCGGCACAGGTATGGCGGTTGAATGAGGCAAAGGTAACCAAGACGTTTATGAAAGATAAAGAAGTGGCATCTATTAAATTAGACCCCATGCGGGAAACGGCTGATATTGATGAAAGCAATAATACCTGGGGTAAGATTGCTGCCGAACCTACCAGGTTTGAATTATTTAAAATGAAGCAAGGTGTTGTTCGCGGGCAATCTGCCGGGCCAAACCCTATGCAAAAGGCACAGGAAAAGAAAGGATTCTAAATCTTTCATACTTAATTTTAAAACCACTCTTTACAGGGTGGTTTTTTATTTTAGTACTATCTGATGTAAAAAAATCATGTCATCTTTGTAGTCTGCTTCACTAAAACCAATCTAATATGCAAACGATTTTAGGCGCTGGTGGCGCTATTGGCAAAGAGCTGGCCAAAGAATTAAAAGGGTATACCGATAAAGTAAGGCTTGTAAGCCGCTCCCCGCAAAAAGTAAATGAAGAAGATGAACTGGTAGTGGCCGATTTAACCAATGCTGCGCAAACAGCCGCCGCCATAAAGGGTTCCTATACGGTATATTTAACTGCGGGCCTGCATTACCGTTTAAAAGTATGGCAGCAGCAATGGCCGGTGATTATGCAAAATGTAATTAACGCCTGTAAACAGTATGATACCAAATTGGTTTTTTTCGACAATATCTACTTGTATGACCCTGCCGGTTTAAGCAATATGACCGAAGAAACGCCGGTGAACCCACCTAGCAAAAAAGGAAAAGTGAGAGCCCGGATTGCGCAGATGCTAATGGACGAAGTACATAATGGAAGACTAAAAGCAATGATTACCCGCTCCGCGGATTTTTATGGTCCTGGCATAAATTCAAGTGTGCTGCTGGAAACGGTTTACAAAAATGTTTTGAAAGGTAAGAAAGCTACCTGGATGGCTGATGCATCCAAAATACATTCCTTTACCTATACGCCCGAT
>JAICHT010000060.1 GCA_025924755.1 Chitinophagaceae bacterium
CGCCACTATCAGGTAGTTGGGACTGGATCACTTTATCGCCCAAAAAATTCAAAGCGCCACTGGCAGCAAACCTGCCTTATGCCAATGAATTGAAAGTGGTGGTTTTTAATAAATCCGATTTTTTATGGGCAGAACAATATGCGGCACAGGTATCACCCACCTGTAAATTATACCTGCAACCGGAGTGGACCAAAGCGGCACAGGTAACACCACTTATTATTGACTATATTAAAGAAAATCCGCAATGGCAGTTATCATTGCAGATACACAAGTATATCAACGTACCTTAAAATAGTTTTCTGTTTGCCACGTTTTATATTAAATTCATTTTTACATCCTTCAACCTATTATAATCCGTTCGTGCATATGAGTCGTTTGTGCATTCTATTAAACTTGTAAATGCTTATCCTATTATGAAAAACCTCCGATTCCTTTTAATGGCTTTTTGCCTTTTCTTATTGCATACTTCTCATGCCCAATATGACCCGACCAAAATCAACAAAAAAGCCGTAGCAGCTTATAATGAAGCGTTGGAAAATGCGGAACAAGCCCGTTTTACGGAATCCATTACTTCGCTGCAAAAAGCCATACAGTTGGACGCTCATTATATTGATGCCTATTTATCATTAGCCGGGGTATATGGCCAGGTAAAAAATTACCCTCAAAGTGTGGTATATTACGAAAAAGCATTTGCGCTGGATAGTAATTATACTTCCGAATATATGTTACCATATGCTATCAACTTAGCCGGTGAAGGTGAGTTTGAAAAAGCATTAGCTACTATCAACTATTTATTGGCAAAACCCAACCTTTCACCCAATACTAAAAAGGCAGCCGAATACCGGCAAAAAACCTTTCAGTTTGCAGTGGATTATGCAAAAAAAAATGATACAAAAAATTACGTATTTGCCCCTGTTAATTTAGGTGATAGTGTAAATACAACCGAATCGGAATATTGGCCCAGTATACCTATACAGGGAAAGGAATTAGTGTTTACCAGGAAGGTAAATAATCGCAATGAGGACTTTTTTTCGAGTGTAAGAAAAGACAGCGGCTGGGACAAAGCGCAGCCATTATCCGGCAATATCAATACCCCGCAAAACGAAGGTGCTTTAAATATTTCTCAGGATGGCAACTGGCTGATTTTTGCTGCCGCTAACCGGCGGGAAGGTTATGGCGATTTTGATCTTTACATATCATACTTAACGCCTGAAGGCTGGAGCGAGGCGCTTAATTTAGGAGGTAAAATAAACTCGGAGTTTTGGGAATCGCAACCGTCTTTATCACCTGACAAACGCGACCTGTATTTTGCCAGCAACCGGCCGGGCGGATATGGCGGCAGCGATATTTATGTAGCGCATTTACAACCCAACGGTAAATGGAGCACTCCTGAAAATATGGGCCCGGAAATTAATACCGCCGGTGATGAAAACAGCCCGTTCATTCATGCCGATAATCAAACGTTATACTTTGCATCCAATGGCTTGCCGGGTTATGGTGATGAAGACCTTTTTGTAGTGCGCAAAGGGCCTAACGGCAACTGGAGTAATCCGCAAAACTTAGGTTATCCTATTAATACTATCAACAGGGAAGGCACTTTGTTTATAGTGGCCGATGGCGAAACCGCTTACTATGCCAGCGACCGCAGCGACAGCAAAGGCGGGCTGGATATTTACAGCTTTGTACTGCGACAGGATATCAGGCCGTATAAAACATTATGGGTAAAAGGAACCGTATCGGATAAAACCACCAGGAAAGGATTGCCTTCTGCGGTAGAATTGATTGACCTTAATACCAAACAACTGCTATCAAAAGTGCAAACCGATGAAACCGGCAATTATTTAATTACACTCCCGGTTGGTAAAGACTATGCCTTTAATGTTTCCCGCAAAGGCTATTTATTTTATTCGGATAACTTTTCACTGAAAGACAAATCGCCGGATTCTACCTACCAAAAAGACATTCTGCTACAACCTATTGAAATCAATGCGTCCATCGTTTTACGGAATATCTTTTTTGATTTTAATAAATATGAAGTGAAGCCGGAGTCGCAGGTAGAACTGGATAAAGTGGCGCAATTACTTCAGGATAATCCTACGGTAAAAATTCAGATTGCCGGTTATACCGATAATGTGGGCAACGCCGCGGACAATTTAAAGCTGTCGCAAAACCGTGCGAAAGCAGTAGTAGCTTATTTAACAGCCAAAGGAATTGATGCCAAACGGTTAAGTGCAAAAGGATATGGCGAAACAGTGGCCGTTGCTGATAATAAAACCGAAGAAGGACGTGCACAAAACCGAAGAACCGAACTGAAAGTTATTGCCCGCTAATCGTTGTTCGTTGGGCAATGTTTAGTTATATTGCCATGAAGTATCAACCCTTACTATCAACGAATGAATGATTTGCTCTATCAGATTGCATTAACGCTTGTGCCTAATATTGGCGATGTGCAATCTAAAATATTAGTACACCATTTTGGCGACGCACAAAGTATCTTTAAAGCCAAAATATCGGCATTAGAAAAGATAGAAGGTATTGGTACTATCAGGGCCAATGCGATTAAACAATTTAATGATTTTAGCAGGGCTGAACAAGAGATTGAATTTATTGAGCAATATAACATCAAAACATTTTTTCTTACCGACGATACATATCCAAAAAGGCTATTAAATTGCTACGACTCCCCTACTTTATTATTTTATAAAGGCATAGCCGATTTGAATGCTTCAAAAATCGTAGCTATTATCGGCACAAGGACCAATACGGAATATGGTAAAACATTTACGGAGAAATTAGTAAAAGATTTATCGGCTCAAAATATACTGATTGTGAGCGGCCTTGCATATGGTATTGATGCCATTGCACATAAATCTGCACTCAAAAATCATCTGCCAACAGTGGGTGTGGTAGGACATGGATTAAATAAAATTTATCCGGCCGACCATACAAATCTTGCAAAAGAAATGGTGCAGCAAAACGGAGGCATATTAACCGAATTTTTAAGCGGTACCAAACCAGATAAACACAATTTTCCGCTACGCAACCGGATTGTAGCCGGTATGAGCGATGCTACGATAGTAATAGAAACCACTATCAAAGGTGGTAGTATGATTACTGCAAAACTGGCCGATGCCTACAACCGCGATGTGTTTACCGTGCCGGGCCGAACCACCGACAGCAAAAGCAGCGGCTGCAATCACCTGATAAAACATAACAAAGCCATATTGTTTACCGAAGCGGATGAAATACTGGAGGTGATGGGCTGGAAAGAAAAAGCGGCTTCAAAAACAAAAAAGCAAAAAGAACTTTTTATAGAACTGTCAACTGAAGAAAAACAGATAGTAACCATATTGCAGGAAAAAGAAACGGTGCATATTGACGAAATTAATTTTAAAAGCGGGCTCAATAGTAGTTTAGTAGCAGCTGCCATATTAAATTTAGAATTGCAAAATGTAGTAGGGAGCTTGCCGGGTAAGCTCTATAAGCTTTTATGAGAAATTATTTTTATTGGTACAATCCTGCTATAAGCACCCAACCAACACCTAACAAAGCTTCAACAACGTCATATCTCATCTTTAGCTGAATAGCCTTACACAGTAAAAGAGAGTGACACAACGGAAGCTGTATAGAAGTACAAAGCCGGTTAACAAAAAATTATTTTCGTTGCGTAGGTTGCCCGTTTATCTTTGCACATGGCTGCAAATAATAACCCCACTCTTAAAAATTTCATAGAAGGTTTAACGTTTGATGATGTGCTGCTGGTTCCGGCATATTCAGAAGTAATTCCGCGTGAAGTAGAAATTAAAACAAGGCTTACCAAAAATATTACGCTGCATGTGCCGATGGTTTCTGCAGCAATGGATACGGTTACAGAAGCGTCGCTGGCTATTGCACTTGCCCGCGAGGGCGGCATCGGCATCCTGCATAAAAACATGACTATTGAAAAGCAGGCCGACCAGGTACGAAAGGTAAAACGAAGCGAAAGCGGAATGATCATTGACCCGATAACCTTGCAACATGATGCTACCATTGCTGATGCATTGCGGCTGATGCGTGATAATAAAATAGGCGGTATTCCTATTGTAGATAAACACGGAATTTTGGCAGGCATATTAACCAATCGTGACCTGCGTTTTGAAGAAGACGGCAACCGGCCCGTAAGCGAAGTAATGACCAAAGATGCTTTAATTACTGCCCCGGAAGGTACCGATTTAAAAAAAGCCGAAACTATATTACGCAATTATAAAATTGAAAAACTCCCTGTTGTAAGCAATGGAGGAAAGCTGATAGGTTTAATTACCTACCGCGATATTCTGCAGGTAACTTCCTACCCCAATGCAGTAAAAGATTCATTTGGACGATTGCTGGTTGGTGCCGCTATTGGTGTTACCAAAGACCTGCTGGATAGAGTAGCGATGCTACAGGCAGTAGGCGTAGATGTAGTATGCCTTGATAGTGCGCATGGGCATAGTAAAGGAATTATTGATGCATTAAAAAAAGTAAAGAAGAACTTTAAAGACCTGGATATAATAGCCGGTAATATAGCCACGGCAGAAGGCGCTGAAGCGTTAGCCGAAGCTGGTGCCGATGCAGTAAAAGTGGGCATTGGCCCGGGTTCTATATGCACTACCCGTATTGTAGCAGGTGCCGGTGTGCCGCAATTGACTGCTGTGATGCAGGCGGCATCGGTATTGAATCAAAAAGGAATTCCGTTAATTGCGGACGGAGGTATCCGTTATACCGGTGATATGGTGAAAGCATTAGCAGCGGGTGCCGATTGCGTGATGATGGGAAGCATTTTTGCCGGCACGGAAGAAAGCCCGGGTGATACTATTATTTATGAAGGAAGAAAGTTTAAAGAATACCGGGGTATGGGCTCGTTGGGTGCTATGTCTACCGGCAGCAGCGATCGTTATTTTCAGGATCCTGAAGCCGATATCAGAAAGTATGTACCGGAGGGTATTGAAGGCCGGGTGGCCTACAAGGGTTCCTTAAAGGAAATTGTATATCAATATGTAGGCGGTTTGCGGGCCGGTATGGGCTATTGCGGCGCTAAAAGTATTGCCGATTTAAAGAAAGCCACCTTTGTAAAAATCACCAACGCCGGTATGCGGGAAAGCCATGCACACGATGTGGAAATAACCCGTGAAGCGCCTAATTACAGCAGAAAATAAAGTATAGCATCAAGTTATTCCAGCCATATATCATAGTATTGGTAGTGCAACAATTCATATAATATATTACAGGCGGTACTTTATTAAAAGCAATATTGAGAGTGTAGTGTATATTTAATAAATCCAAAATTATTTATGTACCGTTTTTTACTACTGATCTGCATTCACTTGTTTTTTATCAACAGCAGCCGTGCTCAGGATATGGTAGCAGCGGCCAACCAATTTATACAGACGCTGGACTCATCTCAAAAAGTAAAGACACTGTATCCATTAGACGTAGATGAACGGTATAATTTTCATTTCTTTCCGAAAGACGATCGCAAAGGCATTCCGATGAACGAACTGCAGGCCGCTCAAAAAAAAGCCGCTATTGACTTGATGAAAACCTGTCTGAGCGGGCAAGGCCTGAAAAAAGTAAGCGAAATAATGGAGCTTGAAAATGTATTAAAAACATTAGAGCAACGGCCGCCAAACGATCATTTCCGCGATTCGGGCAAATACTATATCACTATTTTTGGCATTCCCGGCAATCAAACTACATGGGGCTGGCGGCTGGAAGGTCATCATGTTTCTTTTAATTTTTCGGCTGATGAAAAAAAACTGGTTTCAGGAACTCCCGGATTTTTAGGAGCCAACCCCGCTATTGTGCAACAAGGGCCTCATAAGGGCATGCAGGTGCTAAAAGACGAAGCGGATATGGCTTTTGCCCTGCTCCACTCCTTATCGGCGGAAGAATTAAAAAAGACGTTGATAGATACAGCAGCACCAAATGAAATCATCACTTTTGTGAGCCGCAAAGCCATGCTGGAACATCCTTCCGGGCTGCTTTTTTCTGAGATGACCGGAGCGCAGCAACAGCAATTTTTAGAATTGATCAACCTATATGTGCACCGCTATACCCGGCTTTTTGCAGAGCAGTTGCTTAAAGAAATACAACAGGCCGGGCTGAATAATTTACGCTTTGCCTGGGCCGGATACCAGCATCCTCAAATTGGGAAGCCGCATTATTACCGCATACAAGGCCCTACTATTATTATTGAATATGATAACTCGCAGAACAACGCCAACCATGTACACAGCGTAGTGCGGGATTTACAGAACGATTTTGGCGGCGATCTACTGCTGGAGCATTATAAATCAAGTCATTAAAACAGAAGCGATATAAAACTTCAGCTACAATAAATGCATCATTTCTTCATCTGTCAAACCCTCTTCAGACTCGTTATACTCCACTATAAAATTGTTTCTTCCTTCGCCTATAGTAATACTCAAAAACTTTTGCTGCACCAGCTCCAGCATCGAAAGCAATAAAAAGATGGCATGCACCCGGTTTTCGGCAGTTTCGAAAACTTTTTCAAACGATAATGTCCGGTCTCTTTGTGCGGTAGCAATCATATCCATTTTGCTTTGCTCCATACTATAGGTGTATCGAACTACGGTATGCATCGGTTGATTGAACTTGTCACTATACCGTTGCATTGCCTTCTCAAACGCTTTCATCAGCTTAAAAAGTGTTATGGCCTGTATTTCGGTTCCTTCGCCTTCCTCCTCACCAATTTGCGCCAACTCTTTTTGTATATTACCCCGCTTTACCAGCAATAGCCGTTCGGCTTCCATTTCGGCCATGGTAGCTGCTACTTCTTTATAGCGTTTGTATTCCAATATCTTATCTATCAATTCCTGGCGGGGATCTACTTCATTACCGTGGGCATCTACTTCTTTACGCGGTAAAAGCATTTTGGCCTTAATGCGCATCAAGGTGGATACAAACAAAATAAACTCGCTGGAAAGCTCAATATTCAGGGGCTCATCCCCGTGTATATATCCTAAAAAATCGTTTATGATTTTGGTAATCGGGATATTATAAATATCCAGTTCATCTCTTTCTATAAAAAATAAAAGAAGATCAAAAGGGCCTTCAAACTGCGGAAGCTTTATCTGGTACGTACTCACGATATTCTTTTTACGAAATAAAAAATCCCGTTCATATTAAACGGGACGCTGCGAAATTAGGTAATATTAAATTAAAGATAGGGAGGCAACTAACACCGGATACGATGTCAGGGCTTTTTTATATTATCCCGTATATCCATCAATAACTGTTCGGTAAGTGAGAACTTTGGCGTAGCGGGTTCGTTTGCAACCACTTCTTTTTTGCGTTTTAGCTTGTTTATACCCTGAATAACTAAAAACAACACTAAAGCAATAACGAGGAAATTGATAACCGCTGCTAAAAACCTTCCGTACTTAACAGTTCCCCAGGCAAGTTGGTCAAGGTCCTGTGCATGTGCTGCGTTTAGCGCCGGGGTTAAAAGCAAAGGGGTAATCACGTCTGCTACCAAAGAGGAGACGATGGCTCCAAAAGCAGCGCCAATGACTACAGCAATTGCCAGATCAACAACGTTTCCTTTTAAAGCAAACTCCTTAAATTCTTTTACAAACCCCATATAATTTTATTGATAAAGAAAAGTTAAGAAAGTAAATGCCTGGCCATTTTAGCTTTCGTTCAAAGAAGGATATTGCATGTTCAGTTGCTGCAAAGCTTCGACGAGTTTTTGGGTAATAATATATTCTTTATACCAGTTTTGATCCGCAGGCACAATGGTCCAGGGTATGACATTGCATTTTTCAAAACAATCTTCATATGCTTTCCGGTATGCATCCCAATGAGTAGCTTCCAGCATATCGTTCTTATTAAATTTCCAATGTTTTTCCGGCTCATCTATCCGTTCTTTAAACCGGCCTTCCTGTTCTTCTTTAGATATGTGTAAATAAAATTTTAGTATCAGCGTAAGATTATGCACCGAGAGCGTTTCTTCAAAATGGTTAATGGCCTCAAAGCGCTCCGCAGCGGTAGCATCATCGCACCAGCCATGTACACGGGTTATCAGCACATCTTCATAATGGCTGCGGTTAAATATTTTTATCATGCTTTTAGCCGGTGTATGCTGATGAATGCGCCACAAAAAATCGTGCTTTAACTCTTCTTCTGTAGGCGCTTTAAAGGAAGTAACCTGTACGCCCTGCGGATTTAACTGGCTGAATACTTTGCGGATGGCACCATCCTTGCCACTCGCATCCATGCCTTGTAAAATAATCAGTACTGCATGTTTACCTTCTGCATATAAAAGGTTCTGCAGTTTATTGAGCTGGGCTAACAGCTTTTGCGTTTTTTCTTTTGTTTCTTCTTTATCCAATCCTTTGGGCGCTGTAGTGGGTATTGCTGATAAATCCATTTTTAAAGGGTTATTATCAAATTTACCTATTCTTTGGCACCACAAACAAATAATTGAAATACTTCGTTAACCCATAAATGGTTGGAGATGTCTATAAAGCTATTGTAAAAAGAAGCAGTTACACCGCCATAATTTCTTTTTCCTTTACCTGCAGGTATTTATCTACAAGGCTAATATATTTATCGGTGATGCCCTGAACTTCGCCTTCTGCGTCTTTTGCGGCATCTTCGCTTAAGCCATTTTTTTGCAGCTTTTTAATTTCTTCAATAGCATCTCTGCGGATGTTGCGAACGGCCACTTTAGCATTTTCACCTTCACCCTGGCAACGCTTTACCAACTCTTTTCTTCTTTCTTCGGTTAACGGAGGCAAAAACATGCGGATGATTACACCGTCGTTTTGTGGGTTGATGCCTATATTAGAAGCAATAATGGCCCGCTCTATGGGTTGAAGCATATTCTTTTCCCATGGTTGAATACTTAAAGTACGAACATCCAGTACGCTGATATTAGCAACCTGGTTAATAGGCGTAGTGGCTCCGTAATAGTCTACCATAATACCGTCCAGCATTTGCGGATTGGCTTTGCCAGCCCTTATTTTTACCAGTTCACTACCCAGGTGGCTTACAGCTTTTTGCATAGCTTCCTCTGTTAGTTCAAGCGTTAACGACACATCTTCTGACATAGCTGAATTTTTTATAGACGCAAATCTAGTAAACCCTAAACATTTATTTTAGGATAAGAAAAACTTCAACGGAGCTTTAGTTTTCATGCATAGCCGGTTGGCTTTCCATTACAGGAGCTACTTTGGTAAAAGAAGTAACTGCACCCGGCGTGGTTTCTACTTTCGCCTTTTCAGCCTTGATGATAACCGCCTGCCGGTTCTTTCTGAAATAATGAACAATAGCTAACACTGCCAAGGAAATGGCCAGCATGGAAAGCAACAAATAGGTAGGACCCAATGAGCGGCTGAAGTAAGCTACCGCGATGAATAAGACATTTAATAACAGGCTAAAGAAGGTTACGTATTTGTGGCTTAAACCACAATCCAACAACAGGTGATGAAAATGATTTCTGTCAGGTGAAAAGGGTGACCGCCCATTAAAGATGCGCATACTAAAAACACGTAACGTATCCATTAATGGAACCATCAATATAGCAATCCCCACCACTACGGCCGATGCTACAGGTATAGCTACCGCTTTTGAGTCGGCAACCGTTATAAACTTTATAGCAAGGATCGCATTAATTAATCCCAGCAGCAATGACCCCGAATCGCCCAGAAATATTTTAGCGGGATTATAATTAAATATTAAAAAGGCCAGTAAGCTGCCGGCCATAGCAAACGCCATAGTAGCAAAAGAAGATAAGCCAATGCTATAAAAGTAAGAACCGAAAACCAGCATGGTAAGCAGCCCCAATGAACCCGCAAGCCCATCTACACCATCAATTAAATTATAGGCATTTACAATTAGTATAATAGTAATATAAGAAAGTGCCAGCCCCAATAAGGAAGGTATATGTGTGATGCCAAATAAACCGTGCATGCTGTCGATACGTATACCACCCAGGTGAATAACAATAGCGGCGGCGGCCACCTGGGCTAAAAATTTTTTAGCAGCTGTAAGAATCAGAATATCGTCTTTTACACCAATAAAAAAAATAAGTATTGCTGCTGCAAAAAAGTAATGTAAATCAACACTATCTTTAGCGGAAGAAAGCAAGGTAGCTAACAAGAATCCTATAAAAACCCCTACACCACCTAATGAAGCAATTGGCTTTTTATGAAGCTTTCTTGCATCAGGAAGGTCAAACAATTTTTTTTCGTCTGCTACCTTTATAATTGCCGGAATGGCTAAAAAAGTAATTATAAACGCAACAGAGCCAGCCAGCATAACACTTAACATGAAGCAGGGTTTAGGTGTGCAAAAATAAGTTTCATAGTTAACGTTTCAAACTCACAACATGATATTATGGTTAATTTAAAATCATGGCTTTCATGAATAAGATACTGCAAAGAACGCTTTTTTATTTAAAAAGGTTGCACCTTTGCTGCGGTAAATCTGGATTTCAATACGAACAGAGGTCTTAATAACTATAAAATTTATGCCAAATCTTACGGAGATAGCGTCGCAAATAAGAAGAGATATATTAAGAATGGTTCATGGTGCCAATAGCGGCCATCCAGGCGGCTCACTGGGGTGTGCCGACTTTATTACGGCTTTATATTTTAAAATAATGAGGCATACGCCGCAGCCCTTTGATATGGATGCCCGTGAACAGGACATTTTTATTTTATCGAATGGACATATATCCCCGGTGCTTTATTCGGCGCTGGCACGGTCGGGTTATTTTGACCCTAAAGAACTGGCCACTTTCAGAAAGTTAAATTCCCGTTTGCAAGGCCATCCTACTACCCACGAGGGTTTGCCGGGCATTAGGGTTTCCACCGGATCATTAGGACAAGGCATGAGCGTGGCTATTGGAGCAGCACTGGCTAAAAAATTAAATCAGGATCAGAACGTGGTGTATTCCCTACACGGAGATGGCGAGTTGGAAGAAGGCCAGAACTGGGAAGCCATTATGTTTGCACCTTTCCATAATGTAGATAATTTAATTATTACGGTTGACTGGAACGGCCAGCAAATTGACGGCCCCACCTATAAAGTTTTAGACCTTGGAAATATTAAAGAAAAATTTTTATCGTTCGGCTGGTCGGTACTGGAAATGAATGGCAATGATATGGACGAAGTGGTGGCTACCTTAACTGAAGCCCGATCTATGGTAGGCAAAGGGAAGCCTATTGCTATCATGATGCGTACGATTATGAGCAAAGGAGTTGACTTTATGGAAAACGACCACAACTGGCACGGCGTAGCCCCGGATGACGAGCAATTAAAAAGAGCATTAGCCGAATTACCGGAAACCTTAGGGGACTATTGAGGTATAGATATCGCTACAAGTTTGAATAGAGAAACGGCGTCCTACCATGCTTACAACTATAACCCGTAACTTTCTTTATTCTTCATGCAACATAAACTGCTGCGTTGCTGCCTTACGTGCCGGCAACCAGGATGCAATTACTGCAATAACAAATACAGTAGTGCCTACCAGCATAAAGTCAGGCAGGGAAAGCTTTACCGGAAAATAGTCAATTAAAAAAGAGCCGCCTTCCAATGGAATTAATTTAAAATGAATTTGCAGCCACGCCAGGGTAACTGCCAACAACATTCCGGCGCCTCCGCCAATAAGGGCCAGCAAAAGTCCTTCGCTTAAAAATACTTTTTGAATAAAAGCACTGTCGCCGCCCAAAGCATGCAATACGCTGATGTCCTGCTTTTTTTCCAATACCAGCATCGTTAAAGCGCCAATCATATTAAAAGCAGCTACTATTAATATTAAAGATAAAATTGCATAGATCACCCATTTTTCAGCCCGCATTACCGAGTATAAACTTTGGTTTTGCTGATACCGGGTTTGCACCAGGTAACCGGCAGAAAGAATTTGCTGTATCTCTTTTTGAACCCGCAGTTCATCGGCTGTAGGCGCTATTGCAATTTCAGCAGAGGTATACATATTAGCAGGCATACCCAGCATGCGTTTTACAAAAGCCAGGTTGGTAATGGCATATTTATTATCAAAGTCCTGCTGAATAAAAAAAGCCCCGGAGGTATTAACCGTATCAGAGCTGAGAGATTGCATTGGATTCGATACTTCCACATCGCCTTTGCGCGGCATATATATAGTAAGTGGTGCAATGTTTCTATCGCTTTGCACGCCTACTGCATTTTCAACACCTACTCCTAATACCAACAAGGGGCTTTCGCTGGTGCCCAAATTAAAACTGCCTTTTACCACATGCGCTCCTACGCTGGTTACCGAAGTATAGGCTGTATCCACTCCCTTTAAATATACGATGGATTGATAGTCGCCATTTTGCAGTAGTGCTTTTTCTTCAGCTATTAAAGAAAGACTGGTAATACCGTTAATGCCTTTTATTTTGCTTAGTTGGGCTGGCGTAAGCGTCAACTCCTTGCCCTTAACCGGCGTAATCTTCATAGCAGGGTAAAAAGAAGAGTATAGCGATTTTACCAGGTCTTCAAATCCATTAAATACACTCAATACCAAAATAAGGGAAGTAGTACCAATAATAATAGCGGTAATACTGATCCACGATATGATGTTGATAACATTTGTGGTTTTCTTGGCTTTAAAATACCGCCAGGCAAATAAAAAAATCAAAGTAAATGGCTATCCCTAATGAGGACAAGTTTTAAAGATATGAATTAATGTCACCGGCTTACTAATTGCTATATAGCTTCTGTTGCGTCGCACCTTGTACGTTCCGTTTGCTATTCTGCTTCTTCCGATGCCGGTGGTTTTATTTGCTTAAACAACTCCTCCATTTTAAATACGTGGTCTAAAGTATCGTCTCTAAAATATTTAAGTTCGGGTATGCGGCGCAGCTGGTGTTTTACGCGGCCAGCCAGTTCTTTTTTGATCTCCCAATTTCGGTCTTCAATTTTTTTCATAGCGGCTGTAGCATCCTTTACCTGGAAAAGACTCAGGTAAATACGGGCTTCCAGCAAATCTGGGGTAACTCTTACGCCAGCCACCGATACCATGCCGCCATCTATCATATGCAAACCCATACGCTGCAATATGTTGCTAATCTCTTCCTGCAAAAGACTGCCTATTTGTTTTTGACGTTTTCCTTCCTGCATAATCCTTCAATTTCTTGACTGTAAAATTAGTTACTTTGCGGCTTTTAGCCACAGCCGATATTATATAAATGAAGAAATACTCACGGATATTTACTTACTTGGGAGGATATAAAGGCCAAATTTTTTTATACTTTCTGTTTGTTATTCTTTCTATCGTCTTTTCTATTATTTCGGTGGGCATGCTAATGCCTTTTTTAGAGCTTATATTTAACGGTGATAAAGGTACTGCTACCACTGGCCTGCTGCAACCCACCAATAGTGCGGTAGTCAATTACATCCGCAATTTTTTGGTAGATACCATTTCTACCAAGGGCAAAATTGCGGCGCTTGGATTGATTTGTTTTATCATCATCATTTCCATTTTCCTGAAAAACGCCTTTCTTTATTTATCCTACTATATTCTTAACCCCTTAAAGAATACTATTGTCAATACACTCCGGTTTGAGTTGTACGATAAAATTTTGCACCTGCCTATTGGCTACTTTACTGAAAAAAGAAAAGGCGATCTTATCAGCCGTATTACCAACGACATCAGCGAAGTGGAAAACTCGGTAGTAGGCACGCTGGAAGGCTGGATACGCGATCCATTGACTATTATATTGAACTTTGCCTTTCTTTTTTATTTAAGCCCGCAGCTCACCATTTTTTTGCTGATATGCATACCAATAGTAGGTTTTATTATGGGCCGGGTTTCCCGCTCTTTAAAAGTGCAGTCGATAGAGGTGGCGCATAAATCAGCCGATTCTGTGTCCGTGCTGGATGAAACGTTATCCGGCTTAAGGGTGATAAAAGCCTTTAATGTAGAAGGATTGCTGCGCAATCGTTTCTTTGCTATCAATGCGGATTTGCTCAAAGCCAAAAATGAAATTGGGTACAAAAGAGACCTGGCTTCACCTATGTCGGAGTTTTTAGGGGTGATGGTTTTTTGCGGTATTTTATACTTTGGCGGACGGTTGGTATTGAGTGGACAGATCTCGCTGGAAGCTTCTTCGTTTATAGGCTACCTGGCGTTGTTTTACAACATTATCAACCCGGCAAAAACACTTTCCACTTCCTTTAGTAATATGCAAAAAGGCAGTGCTGCCATTGGTCGTATTGAAGAAGTATTGAACACGCCAAACACGGTAGATGATAATATCAATGGCAAACCTTTGTCTGCATTTAATAATAGTATTGAATTGCGGAATGTATCGTTTGCTTACAAC